>CAYRTF010000116.1:0-2419 GCA_964427165.1 uncultured Actinomycetota bacterium
GACTTTTTTATATGTGCTTCTGAAAAGCAGAGGGATTTCTGGCTGGGTATGCTGGCAGCTCTAAACAGGGTCAATCCGTATTCATACAGCCAGGACCCCACTTTAAAGAAAATGCTGGCCGTGGTTCCTTTCGGTCTTCCCTCAAACAGACCGCTGCATACCAGAAATGTATTAAAAGGAAAAGTAGATGGTATTGGAAAAGATGATTTTGTAATTATCTGGGGCGGGGGAATATATAATTGGTTCGATCCCCTGACTTTGATAAAAGCTATGGCTCTTGTAAAGGAGAAGAGAAGGGATATAAAATTATTTTTTATGGGAGTAAAACATCCTAATCCGGAGGTAAGGGAGCCGGGGCTGGTAAGTGATTCTATAAATCTTGCCAGGAAGCTGGATTTATATGGGATAAATGTATTCTTTAACTTTGGATGGGTGGACTATGAGGACAGGCAGAATTATCTGCTGGAATCAGATATTGGAATAATCACTCATCCGGACCACATAGAAACGAGATTCTCCTTCAGGACAAGGATCCTGGATTACTTATGGTCAGAGCTGCCTATAATATCTTCCGGGGGAGACTGTCTGAGTGATCTGGTAAAGGAAAAAACACTTGGTATCACAGCCGGTAACGGAAATGCCGGTGATGTGGCGGCTGCGGTTCTAAAACTTGCTGAAGATAGGGAATTCTATGATCTTTGTGTGCAGAATATCAGGAAAATATCCAAAGATTACACATGGGAAAAAGTCTGCGGCCCGATAATTTCTTTTTGCATGGACCCGGTGTCAAGTGCATTAAAAGAGAGACCGGATAGCCGGAAGGATGCTTTTAAAGAAACATCAGAAAGTAATTCAAACAAGGATGCAAACGGCAGTTGTCTTGTCGGGAAATTCTTTTACCATCTTTTTCACAGCGGCCCGCGGAGTACCGCAAGATATATATCAAATTATATGAGCCAGAAATAGGCCGGGAAAGAGAGTATATGGAACCTAATGCAGAAGGACGACAGGAGAATAATAAAAGAAAGAAAAGACAAATATTTTTCAGGGTTTTAAATATAGTGATCGTAGTATGTTTTGGCTTATTCCTTGTCTATTATCTTTTAAACCAGGTCAATATTGCCGATATCAGGCAGGCTTTTTTGGGGATATATAAGCCGACCCTGATAGGGGCATTGGCCATAATGCTTCTCAGTAATCTATTCAGGGCATACAGAAAAAAAATTCTTGTGGGTTCTGACCGCATAGGCATGGGGGATATGTTCCTGGTGGCTATGATAAGGAATGCCTTTAATATGGTCCTTCCGGCAAGAACTGGCGAGCTTTCGTATGTTTATGTGCTGACAAGGCGTTTTATGTTCCCGCTTGAGATAGGCGTATCCACACTGATGGTCGTTTTGATGTTTGACCTTGTAATAGTCTTTTCCCTTATACTTATATCGATTGTCATAGTCGGGATCAATGCTTATGCGATATCTTCCGTATCAGTGATAGCTGTGGCCGTGGTCCTTCTTGCAATATCCCTGCTCATTCTTTTTTATCTTTCAAATATTATCGATCTTATACTTATAGTATACAGGAAGCTTTTGGCAAGGTTTAAGGTAGCAGAGAAAAAACTGATATTCAGGATTTATAAAAAACTTCTGGATATCAATGTAAATCTGAGGATCATAAAGGCAAAAAAGATCTATTGGAAAGTGTATCTTTCCTCGATTGCAACAAGAGTATTGAAATTTACCAGTTATTACCTTATTATCCATGCGATACTTTCTCCAATGGGCTACACATTCAGCGACCTGAATTACTGGGTAATACTGCTGGCAACAGTAGCGGCGGAGATATCGGCAGTACTGCCGACTCATGCTCTGGCAGGTTTCGGCACTTATGAAGGTGCTTTTGCCCTTGCGTTTATTGTACTGGGCTTTAGTCAGGATATATCTATAATCGTAGGATTCAGCTACCACCTGGTTGTGCTGCTGTTTACAGTGATCCTGGGCATCATAGCAATGATAATCATCAGTATGCCTTTTTACCGGATCAAGAAAGATAAATTAAAAAATGGATAGGACCAGGAAGGATCTTGCTTGGTATTATAAGGGATTCTATATTAAAATATTTAACTTAAATGTGGAAACTGATCCTGAAAGAACCTTTTAAGGTATGAATAAAACAAGAACGTTTTTTAAAAATATTGGAAGGGGACTGATTACCCCGGAGATCTTTGAGGACAGGGTTTTGTCCAGGAGGTTTTACAGATATTTCCTTTCCGGTATGCTGATAAGGCTTGCTTTTCTGCCCTTCTTCTTTCAGCGGGACCTGCTCTCGACATACCAGAGGGCAGCCGAGGCTGTTTTTGCCGGAAATCTTGCATCAGACTTTCACCAGATACTGACTCATATGATCCATTCGACATATCTTT
>CAYRTF010000116.1:2429-5693 GCA_964427165.1 uncultured Actinomycetota bacterium
ATCTTTTTATTATTAAAAGTATATTTCCTGCCATAGGCGAGTATTCATCTATTCTTTTAGATACTGATACATGGACATCATGGATAGGTTTTATCAGCAGCTATAATGTATTTACCGTGCTGGCTCTTTTCAAGGGCCTTTATCTTATTTTTGACCTGCTATGCATGTTTTTTATACTGCGCCTCTCCTATGATGATAATCCGGAAGGAAGGCTCAATGTCTTTAAATTCTGGATGTTTAATCCTGTAGTAATATTTGTGCTATATATCTTTGCACGCCACGATGTAATCGGTATTTTTGCTATGGTAATAGCCCTCCTGCTTGCAAAAAAAGACAGAAAATACTGGTCGATAATAATACTGGCACTTGCGATAACATTGAGGTTTTTCCCTATAATGATACTGATACCCCTTGTAATCTATCTGGCAAGGAGCAGGAAAGATTATATAGCGCTTACTTCAATAGGGGTCTCGGGCCTTGCGGCCGTAGAACTTTTCTCAAATCTGTATTATGGAAAGAGCCTTATATTTTCACTTCTGAATACTCAGCATTTCAATTATATATTATCGTCAAAGCTTGAACTGATAATACATGACAGGATATTCTTATTCATTGTGGCATATTTCCTTATAGTGTTCAGCTTTATCCATATCAAGAAGAAAAGTTTTGACCTCCTTATAAATTACGGTGCAATAATATACCTGGCTTATATAGCTCTCTGTTATTTTCACCCGCAGTACGTGCTCTGGACGGTGCCTTTCCTGGTGATCATCTTTGCAAGGAAGAAGATGCTCTCATACTACCATTGGATACAATTTGGACTTTTGTTGGTGATACTTATTTACTGGGGGGACCTGGTCACAAAATTTGTCCTTGCACCTATCGACCACAGATTCTTCATATATATGATCGGTCCTATTCCACTTATAGAAAGATTCTATGATTCGGCCAAATTTGTTAATATTTTCAGGAGCATATTTACGGCTGTCTCATTATGGATGGTATATCTCATCTTTAAGGATAACCGCAGGATAATAGATGAAGGGCCGGTGGATAATTGAAGATCCCAAGATCGAATATATTTAAGATCATGGCCATCCTGATAGTCGCTGTGGTCATGTCCGGGATAATATCCGGGTGCCGGAAGGTCCTTTTTATGCCGGGAGCCAGTTATGGATATTATATATGGGAGGATGAAAAAGGGATCAATATATTTTGGAGCGCGGACCGGAAGGACACTTCTTTTTCAGGGACCATTTTAGTGGACGGTGAGCTTGCCGGATACGAGCTTTTTGACTGGGAGGATGCAGATATTGCGGATGTTAGCGATGGTACAGTGTCGTTTACAGCAAACCTTGGCAGGGAAGACTATTCTGATGGAATAATACTGCAGGTCACAGAATATAAACAGCTTGAGTTTGACCTTATGATAAATGGAGGCTATGACCTTTCGCGGGTGAATGCGGGTGCGTTTCTTAACAGTCCTTCAGACAGTCCCTTTGTAATGGAAAAGGGGGATTTTGATAATATAAGATCCATGTCATGGTATGGAAAACATCCATTCTCCGAATTTTTTTATAAACTTTTTTCTAATAAATATTTTACTTTTGTTTATCTTTTTATCCTTGGAGTGATAGTTATTGAAATCATAAGAACAACAGCTTTCTCTGCAAAAAAAAGGAAGGGGACCTATATTGGTGTCTCCTATATCATATTGATCTTCATGGAGATATTGCTATATTTTATACTCAGATTTTTCGTTTTATAGATCTTTTAGCTAATCAATAATCGGGACATTAAAAATACGGGAGTTGTATTGAAAGTATTTCTGATAGGGGTAGATGGCCAGCTGGGCACAGATATAAAGAATTATTTTACAAAAAATGGTATCGAGGTCCACGGGCTCATCGGCTTAAAGGAGATAGATATATGTGATTATGAGGGTGCTTTTGAGAAAATAAAAAGCTCAAAACCGGACCTGGTTATAAATACCGCAGCATTCCATGATGTGGACCTCTGTGAAGATGAACCGGAGATGGCATTTAAAGTAAATGTGGGAGGAGTTAAAAACATTGCCGCTATCTGCAGGGAGCTTGACATGCCTCTTATGAGTTTCTCAACAGATTATGTATTCGATGGTAAAAAAAGATCACCTTATATTGAAGATGATTGCCCCGGGCCCTTAAGCATATATGCCATATCCCGGCTTGGGGGAGAAAGAGTAATAAAGTATATGCTTCAGAAATATTATCTTATAAGGCTGTCAGGATTATACGGACATGCAGGATGCACCGGTAAGGGAAATATGAATTTTGTAGAGATCATGATCAAGCTTTCAGATGATAGAAAAGAGATAAGAGTAGTTGATGACCAGGTGCTTACCCCCACAAGCACCGCCGCTGTGACAGAGAAATTATTTGAACTTATACAAACAGAAAAGTTTGGCCTTTATCATATGACCAATACCGGAAGCTGTTCCTGGTTCGAATTTACCCGTGAGATATTCAGGCTTATGAATATTGATATAGATGTGATCCCGGTTTCCAGTGAAGAATTCGGTGCAAAAGCTGTAAGGCCCGGATATTCTGTCCTGGACAATGCAAACTTAAGGAAAATAGGGATCTCCGATCTCAGGGATTGGAAAGCTGCGCTAAAAGACTATCTGGCGAATAGGTAGAAAGACAGAAGTTTATCAGACAGCGTACCCAAACTTTATGAATCACTATGAGAATTTTTCTTAAGCAGATAAAGGATGCTTTCCTGATTTAGCCTTATCCTGTTCAATATATCTGATGAGAGGCCCACAATAAAAAATATAACTGACAGGAAGAAAAAAGCAGCGCCGACAAAACCTGACCAGATATTGGGACTGAAAGTACCTCTTGAGAAATAGGTCCACAGCAGAACTGATTCAAAAGCTATTCCTATTATAAGAAATATAAGGGAGATCGCCGAGAAGAATGCAAGCGGTCTGTAGTCCCTGTAGGTGCCCAGGATGATCTTAAGGGTATTGACCCCGTAGATAAATAGATTGGAAGCCACTTTGGACCTGCGTGCCGGGAAATAACGCACTTTTATGGGTATTTCAGTGATATTTAATCCTTTGAACGACAGGTCTATGAAAGTCTCCTGGGTATAGGTAAACCTGCCATGCAGGTTAAGCGAGAGCAGGGCTCTTTTTGAATAGGCCCTGAAACCGCAGGATACATCTAAATACTTCTTCCCGACCAGGCGGCTTATAAGCAGGGACATCATCCTGTTCCC
>CAYRTF010000117.1:0-5621 GCA_964427165.1 uncultured Actinomycetota bacterium
CTATAGGATCCCCCTGATTCTCAGGGATCTCCAGGATTATAGCTACAGAGAGATAGCAGAGCTGACGGGAAAGCCTATCGGTACAGTAAAGACAAATATCCACAGGGCAAGAAAGATCATAAAGGAAAAACTAAAGACTTATAAATAAATTTTGATTTGATGCAGCGGGAGCACTGAAACAAAAAAATCCAAAATCAATCTAATATAATAGATAAGAAGATCATTTTTAAGAAAAATCAAAATAGAATGGGCAACAAGTGCGGCTAAAAACATAAGGGCTGGGATATGAGTAAAGTGGACAAATATTTAAAAATAGCAAAAGATGCGGTCATAGAGCCTAAAGATGGTATTGAAGGTAAAATAATAGACAGGATCTCACATATAGAAGAAAAAGACAGGGGACTTCTTGATGAGAATTTCAAGGATTTTTTTGAGAAAAACAATTCAAGACCTTACCTGGTCGGGGAAAAGATAAAGGATCATCCAGGAACCTTTTCTTTTATGATCATTGTCTTTCTTGGAATATTTGCAGTATTTGCTTATTTTCTAAATATGCTGATATCAAATAATAAAAGATCTGGTTAAAAAATAAGGTCAGGCTTTATAATTTTTTTAAAAGAATAGCTATTTTTTTCTAAAGATCATCCCAAGAATAAAAAGTGCTGCCAGTATTATCCAGAACCAGGGATTTACAAAAAGGTCCCGCAGGGGTTCATAGCCCATCCCTCCAAAAATTGTATCCAGGATATTTTCCAGCCACCCGTAAAACCTCTCAAAAAGCATTGTAAAATTATCTTTTGTAAAAAAGCCTTTTATGAATTCCATAGTTTTTAAATTGTATCGATAATCACCACTTTTGAAAAGGCTTAAAAGCAGCTAATTTCTTCATTTTTTTATTGTCTAAATCCTACTCCCAAATTATAATCATTATTAATATTCATTTCTTAAAGGGAGGTGAGAGACTTTGAGTTACTTCAAACTCAAGGAAAGGAAAACCACCGTTAGGACAGAAATCGTTGCCGGAATCACCACATTCATGACCATGGCCTACATCATCTTCGTGAATCCGGCCATACTTTCTGCAGGCGGTGCTACCGGGATCCCCTTTGAAGCGGCGGTTATTGCTACATGCATTGGTGCGGGACTTATGAGTATGATCATGGGTCTTGTGACCAATACACCTTTCGCATTAGCTTCCGGAATGGGAATAAATGCGGTAGTCATTTTTACTATTGTCTTTGGCCTGGGGCTTTCATGGCAGCAGGCGATGGGCATAATCGTGATCGAAGGCATCATCGTAACGATCTTCGTACTTACAGGACTTAGAAGCATGATCATGCGTGCGATCCCCATGGGACTAAAGTATGCTATTGGAGTCGGTATTGGACTCTTTATAGCATTTATCGGCGTCCAGCAGGGAGGATTTGTTGATATGAATCCGGTAACTGCTGTTACCCTGGGAGATTTTACAGCAAGCTATACCCAGCTTGCCGCTTTCGGCCTGGTCCTTACGATAATCCTTGTTGCGTTCAGGATAAAGGGCGGTATACTTCTGGGAATAGTCGGCACTGCTATTGTGGGAATGATCTTCAGGGTAGTACCGCTTCCAACACAGTGGGTAAGTGTTCCGACCAGAGAAAGTTTCGCCACGTTTTTCCAGGCTGATATTGTAGGCGCGGTCTGGAGCAACGGAATGGTCAATATTGCGGCGCTTGTGATGGTATTTGCACTGTTTATGACTGACTTCTTTGATACAATGGGTACAGTTATCGGGGTCGGCGGGGAAGCCGGGCTGCTGGACAAAGACGGAACCCTTCCTAACCTGAAAAGGGTTCTCCTTGTAGACTCACTGGCTGCAGTAGCCGGCGGACTTTTTGGCGCAAGCTCGGTCACTACTTATATCGAGAGTGCATCAGGTGTGTCTGATGGAGGAAGAACCGGTATCATGCCGACTGTAACGGGGTTTTTATTTCTGGTCTCAATTTTCTTTGCTCCCCTGATCGCTGTTGTGGGCGGAGGAGTCGAGATTGCTGAAGGAGTATATAAATATCCGGTAACAGCTTCCGCACTGATAATCGTGGGATTTTTGATGATGACTGTAATGACAAAGATAGACTTTGTCGATTATGAGATCGGAATACCTGCATTTCTCACCATAATAATAATGCCCTTTACCTACAGCATATCCTATGGCATAGGTTTTGGTTTTATAAGCTATACACTTATAAAGCTTTTCAGGGGCAAGATAAGGCAGCTCCATCCGCTTATGATAATTGTAAGCATATTGTTCGCGGTGGCCTTTATAGCCCAGTTCCTGGCTGAGAAATTTATCAGTTAAGCCAAAGATCAAAAGTTTAATATTTATAAAAAGGTTGGGAGCAATAGCAGTAAGATCTGCTGGCTCCTGACCTTTAAATATCAAAAAGCACAGCATATGTGTATGACAGTAAGTATTTTGCTGTCGGTAATTCAAAGAAATGGGGATGCACTATTATAAAAATCTACAGAAAAACCTCATAAATCATGAATATTAGATCATTAATAATAGTTTTGCTGGCGTTCTCAATGATAGTGACCACCACTGCAATGTCTGCATCCTGTACGCTCCTGGAAAACCTGATGACCGAAGTCAATATCAGCAGGGATACCGGTGGCGGGAATACTGGCGGTACCGCAGCTGGCGCTGATAATAATCCGGACGATAGTCCGGGTGGCGGCAGCAATGATGAAAGCAGAAATACCGCCCCTCTGGCGATAATGGATATATACCAGCAGAATTCGAATGGCTACTATATTGAAGCCGGTAATCCCGTATATCTTACTGCAGAAAATTCATCCGATGCAGATGGGGACATACTTGAATACCGGTGGGAAATAGGGAACACGGAACAGTTTACTGGAATGGACCAGGAACACACCTTTACGGAATTAGGGGAGCATACCATCACGCTTATAGTGTCTGATGGAAGGGATCAGTCGCTGGTAAGGAGACATATAAAAGTCGTAGAAATAGGCGGAAGCATAATAATTGAAGCCGAGCATAGCCTGACAGTAGAGATACAGTATGTTTTTGAAAATATGGGACCCGGAGATGCAGAAGATCTTTTTTGTCTTATTGAAGTTCCCCAGACCCACCTCCCATATCAGGTGGTTGCGGACAGGAGATCGAATTATGAGGAAGGGGATCAGCTTTTTAATGATGAGTTTAATGTAATAGCCCAGTTCAATCTTGGAAAACTTGCCCGGGGAAAATCAAAAACAGCGTATATAAATTGTGATGTAGCCCTTTATGAATATGATTATGCGGATATCGGCGGAGCGGCTTTCTATGAATTTGGGGATACCGACCTGGATGATTATACAAAAAGCGAATATTTCATAGACAGCGACTCAAATATTATAAGGTCTGCGGCCCGGGACGCGGCGGGACAGGAAAAGGACCCCCTGATAATTGCTGAAAAGCTTTATGATCTTGTTGCGGCCACTCTGGATTATGACCACAGTGCCCTGGAAAATGGAAAATTCGGGTTTAACTATGCTTCACAGGTCCTTCAGAATGGGGAAGGAGTATGCACCGACTATTCTGTGCTTTATGCGGCCCTATGCAGAGCAGCAGGTATACCGGCAATGATCGTACAGGGG
Organism: uncultured Actinomycetota bacterium; assembly: GCA_964427165.1. Classification (GTDB taxonomy): domain Bacteria; phylum Actinomycetota; class Humimicrobiia; order Humimicrobiales; family Humimicrobiaceae; genus M55B120. Next base: position 3,643 of record CAYRTF010000117.1, read on the forward strand.
ATACCGGTATTCAGCATCTTAAATGAACCCGGAAAAGAACTTTCATACGGGCATGCCTGGGTGGAAATAAAACTACCGGGATATGGATGGATACCGGTCGATGTGACTTCGGAGGAGGACTTTATGGAGTATAATTATTTTCTAAACCTCCAGACGTATAAAGGATCCGGCATATTTTACAAGAGTCTTAAAATCGATGGTGAAAAGTACTATCCTACAGGATTCTATTATACATGGGCAGGAGAAAGTGAACCAGATATAGTCCAGAGAATATCATACAGGGTAAAGGGCCTGGATACATCTGAACTGAAGGTTTCCAGGGAGAGTAGTTTTCTGGATAATATAAGTGCTGTATTGTCTGAATATAATGCAGCCATAAACCATATAAATAATGCGCATGATCAGGGCTGGACGTTTAATGATCCTGAAGATATTGCAATAGAACAAACTTTCTTGCAAAAACTTATCGACCTATCTGCTGATCTTAAAAATATCCCGGGTTCAGGCAGTTTTAGCCAGGAGCATAATGACCTTATAGAGATATCAAATGATATCATATATCAAAAGGAGAACCAGATCAGCTGTATGGAATCAGGCGATTATGATTGCAGTCTTTTAAGATATAATGATTTTAATGATTCGGTTAATAAGCTTTTTGAATATTTTAATGATTTGGTCGACAGCTATAATGAAAAATATTAGATCAAAGCGTCTTTCCCATATAGACCCAATCACGGAAACCAGAATATCTCTCAGCTATTCTTGAGGACCTGAACATCAGATGCTTGAATCCGGACTTCCGGTAAAGATGATAGGCATTACTGTTTTTTTGTGCGACCCAGAGGCGCAGTTTATGCTTATTCCGGTTGAGTGCAAGATCCTCGACAAAGGATATCATATGCGTTGCCACGCCCCGGTGGCGGTTATTCATGTCCACTGCGATTTTGTCCAGGTATATCGTATTTTCATCCAGGCGGGGCATATCTAAAAATGTTAAAAGATATGCACGGACAGCGCCAATGGGGCCAAGATATTTAAGGTAAAGACAAAAATTCCTCTTATAGCATTCAGAACTTTCTTTTGTGACAAGCTCGATTATTCCCACTGGCCTGTCTTTGTGGAGGGCGTTCATGAAACGCCCTGAATCAAAATTACTGGCGATCTCAGTTTTTATGATATTGTAGGCAGCATTGCGGCGGTTCCCGTAGATGGAGCTTAGTTTCGGATAAAATGCATCAAATTCTATCTTGAGATAATCATCTATGTCCTCATGTCTTAGAGGCCTCATCCTTATATCATCAAGTTTTGGCTTTTTAGTATCCTTATCTGGTCCTATGGTCTTATTCATTTAAATATTAGAAACACTGTATTTATTATCGCGGGGGATTTAAAGAAAAATCCCCTGTTAAAGAGATTCCCCCTTGTTTTCCAGCAGGGCTCTGGCTTGTTCAAGGTTTTTTTCATCTGTAACAAGCCTTACTCCCTTAATGGCTCCGAGAGAAGGATAAAGCTGGTCAGCATCATCTGAGATTACCCGGGTTTTTACTTCCATAGTCTCAAGATAACCCCTGGCAAGCTCGGCCTCTATCCTTGACGCAAAAACTTTTATGACTTCAAGTTTGCTCATATTGACCGGTCCCATTATTAATAGTTTTCATTAAGCTATAATAAGATTATATCATAAGTAAATGGCAGAGGTGAGCGCCAGGTCTAAAATAATCCAAAGCCGCCCGCTAGCGTAAATTAATAAAGTGTCCGAAACCAGAAAGAATAAAGTTATTTTTTTTGTTATAATTATAGAAACGACAAGACAGGAAAACATTATGGGAATGGTGGTTTTAAAGCTTTATTAAAACTTGCTTATTTCAGAAAAATACACTATATGGATTTAAATTCACTTCTATTAAAGATTTACGAAGCTGCAAGCATGCAGCGCTGGAATGACCAGATAAAGACTGTAGAATTTACAGAGCTTGATA
>CAYRTF010000118.1:0-5578 GCA_964427165.1 uncultured Actinomycetota bacterium
CTCGGGGTCCCCGGTAAGCAGTGTTGCTTTTTGCAGACTTGATAATGCCATTTAAATTTCAATTACTCTGCCTGGTGAGGTAATACCAATATTGATCATTGAAGAACTGCTATTTATTTGAAAAATCATTCCTGCTATCATAATAATAGACTGATAGTGCTTCGCCGGTATTGAACTAAACCTCTTCTATATCCCCAGGGATACCGGAAGGGATGGCGTACTTATTGAAAATGAACAGCTGGAGACCGTAAAGACTGCAGTGAAGAAACTTTCTATACCGGCTGCTGTAAAACTCTCAAGTTTTTATTCCAATCCCCTAAACTTTATAAAAAAAATGGACCAGCTTGGTCCGGGAGGATTCGTTCTTTTTAACCGTCTTTTTCAGCCGGATATAAATACCTGTAAACAGGAGCAATCATTTCCCTTCAGGCTCTCAAGCCCGGGATATCACCGGCTGCCGCTCCGCTTTACGGGCCTTCTTTATGGAAATATAGAGACAGATATATGCTCGAGCAGCGGAGTCTTTGAAGGAGAGGGCATAATAAAGTTACTGCTTGCAGGGGCAAACTGCGTCCAGTGTGTTAGCACTCTCTACAAAAATGGCATCGGCCATATCGCCACTATCTTAGATGATATCAAGAAATGGATGAAGGATAAGGGCCATAAGAGAATTGATGACTTCAGGGGCAGGCTTTCATTAAAGAACCAGAAGAACCCCTTTGCCTATCAGGGGGCCCAGTATGTAGATCTCCTGATGAAGGGAAAACCGGTACTGAAGGATTATAATAGGTAGGCGGTAAATAAATATATCTTTTTCACACGAAAATACCGATTCATGGCAACATTTACCTGGAGTTCTATAATATAGGTGGACCACTATATCATAGATATTTTTAGCAATGAAAAGATCATCTCAAAAAGAAATGATCCGCTAATCTGAAACCTTCTTCAAAATGCAGACCCGATGCAGCTGCTGAGTGCTCATTGAACCCGGATACTTGAGCATCTGGCCGGTCTTCAATGGTGCTATCATAGATCAGGAACGGGACAGGATCTGAGGAATGCGTTCTGATACTTATGGGTGTAGGATGATCAGGTATCACCATCAGCCTATAGTCCTCTCCGCTTTTATCCATGGCACCCTTAATATGTCCCACTACTTCCCTGTCGATCAGTTCCAGTGCCCTTATTTTTTTGGAAATATCTCCCTGATGGCTGCACTCATCAGGCGCCTCGATATGAAGATATACAAAATCTTTTCCCGATAGAAGTGTATCCACGGCAGCTTTCGCCTTACCTGAAAAATCAGTCTCAATCGTCCCCGTTGCTCCTTCTACATCAATAATATCCAGCCCCGCACACCTGCCTATGCCCCTGATAAGGTCGACTGCTGAAATAACTGAGCCTCTGAGGCCGAACTTTTCAAAAAAGCTATCCAGGTAAGGTCTTCTGCCCTGTCCCCAGAGCCAGATCGAGTTTGCCGGTTTAAATCCCTTATCCACTTTTTCCCTATTAAGCGGGTGCGCCAAAAGGAGCTTGCTGCTTGTGGCCATGAGTCTGAGTATCGTATTGGCCCCCTCGCCCTTTGGAAGATAAGGTCCTATTTTTTTTTCAAGTATATCATGGGGGGGGGTCAGTCTTATTTCTATAGGTCCGTTCTTCCAGATCACAATATTCCGGTAGCTCACACCCTGAAAAAACTTGACATCATCAGTTTCAAGACTGGCTTTTAAATAATCGATAAGCATATTCGAATCCCGTGTCACCAGTTCACCTGCACTGTGGTCTATCATCTTGCGTTCTACATATTCCGGTTCATTTGTAAGGGTTACAAAATTACACCTGAAGATCACGTCATCTTCTTCAAGTTCAAGACCCAGGCTTACGGCTTCAAGCGGAGAACGGCCGGTATGATATTTGTGGGGATCATATCCCATTACAGACAGATTCGCTATATCGCTTCCGGGAGACATATCCAAAGGGATGGTCCTGACAGTTCCGGTTTCACCGGCCCTGGCAAGATCATCCATTGCTGCAAGGTCCGCGTATTCCATAGGAGTCCTATCTCCCAGCTCTTCAATTTTTTTATCTGCCATCCCATCAGGGACCACTATGATATATTTCATAACTATCTGTCCTAGATACCCAGTATCCCGGCAACCACATCCTTCATCTCCCCTGTGGCACAGGATTTATTGTGGATCACTTTTTTGTCTTCGATCCCCGCCAATGGTCCGGGTATTTTTATACCCGTCATATCTGAAAGTACCTTAAGGAGGCTGAACTCGTCCATGCCGGCATACTTCTCATCTATGGCACTGGCGACACTTCCAGGGAATTTGAAGGGGCTGGCTGTTGACGCTATGACGGCCGGTGTATCATCAGCAGTGTCTTTTATATATTTTTTATACACTGTGTAGCCCACTGATGTATGGGTATCTATAAGGTAGCCACTTTTCATGTAAAGATCCTTTATGGTGCTGAAAGTCTCTTCCTCGGTAGCAAACCCCCCGTAAAAGCCGGAGAGCCCCTGCTTCATCTCATCAGTTATTTCAAATTCACCTTTGTCCGCAAGCTCTCCTGTGAGCCTGTCTATTAGCTGCGCATCTTCTCCAGCCAGGTCATATAGCAGTCTCTCTAGATTACTTGAGACCAGTATGTCCATCGCAGGGGAACTTGTCACTATGAATTTTCTCTTTCTGTCATAGATGCCTGTATTTATAAAATCATATAATACATTATTTATATTAGATGCACAGATAAGCTTACCCACCGGAAGACCCATTTTCTTGCTGTAATATGCTGCGAGGATATTTCCAAAATTCCCTGTAGGCACCACTATATTTATCTTTTCTCCGGCAGTTATTCTGGATCTTTTTATAAGGTCCAGATATGAAAAGACATAGTACACTACCTGGGGCACAAGCCTCCCTATATTGATAGAATTGGCAGAAGAGAACATAAGTCCTTTGCCGGCAAGCTTATCCCCGTACTCCCTGTCACCAAAAATAGCTTTTACCCCTTTCTGGGCATCATCAAAATTTCCTTCTATGGCTATTACATGTGTATTCTTGCCTTCCTGTGTGGTCATCTGCCTTTCCTGGACCTTGCTGACCCCGTTTTTTGGATAAAACACTATTATCCTGGTACCTTCGATACCGGAAAATCCTTCCAGGGCGGCTTTTCCCGTATCGCCGGATGTCGCTGTCAGTATGACTATTTCCTTATCTATATCCATTATCCTGGATGCGGCTTTTAGGATGTGTGGAAGGATTGTGAGCGCCATATCCTTAAAGGCAAGGGTGGGGCCATGAAAAAGCTCTATAAAATATGCTTCTGCCTTTTCTATTACCGGTACTATCCGGCTGTCATCATATTTGCTGTCATAGGCACCTTTTATGCACTCTGTCAGGATACTGTGGGGAATATCTACAAAGAACTTGGCCATTATGTATGCAGCAAGTTCCCGGTAGTCCATATCTGCAAGTTTATCAAACGGTTTGTCCAGAAGCGGGATCCGCGAAGGCACATATAGCCCTCCATCCGGAGCTATTCCCCTGACTACCGCTTCTGCGGAACTTACTGCTTTCCTGTCTCCCCTGGTGCTTTTATATAACAGATCCATTTCAAACCTTTCGCTATTCTCATCTCCCTGATCCATAAAGTATTGACCATCCGGGCCTGTATGACAATACAAACTGCCACAAGAGTCCGGCAAACTCTATATATAATAACTTCCCTTATCGCTTATACTGGTAATAATAGACTTAAAAGCCAGGTATTTACCTGTCATCTTGCCCCTATTATTTTTATATTCTTCAAATCTATCCCTGTCCATTATCGCTATCACGGAAGGTCCCGAACCACTTATGGCAGCGGGTATCTGCCAATTATCTATGAGGTCCGCTACAAGGCCGGCTGACTGCGGATACAGGTCCTTCCTGTATTTCTGGTGCAGATTGTCCCTTATGAAGATGGAAGCATCATCAAGATTTTCTTCTTCAAGACTTTTCACCAGAAGTGAAAAATTAGAAATATTATAAGTTGCATCTTCTACCGGTACTTTTTCAGGGATGAGTTTGCGCGCAGCATCAGTGTCGATTTCCATAGGAGGTATCATTAGCAGTATCCTGTAATCGGAGCTGAGACCGATCTTTTCAAACAGTAAAGCCTCCTTACTCCGGTAGACTACTGCAAGCCCTCCGGAAAGTGCAGCTGCTGAATTATCAGGTGAGCTTTCCAACCCAACAGCTGCCTGGAAAAGCTGTCTCTTGTTAAGGTCGAGCCCATAGGTTTTGTTTGCAATAAGCGCCCCCGCAACTGCAGCCGAGGCGCTGCTTCCCAGTCCTTTACCGGGAGGGATATTGGCTACGACTTCTATGTCAAGGAGTATTCTGCCGGCGGGTTCCCCCGTGCTGCCGCCCTCACTGCTTTCAATGGTTCTTTTTTGTCCTTCATCATCTGGCTTCTTAGGATATGCGGTATCTTCTCCCAGTGCTGGTTCCTTATTTTTTATCCTGTCTGGAAACTTTTCCAGAGTCGCCTCTACTGCCCTGGCAAGAAATCTGCTGCTGCTTTCTTCTTCATCCAGCACTGAAGCATATGGTCCCGTAAATCTTATACTGTACCCGCTGTTATTTCCTGCTACGCTGCTGTTCCCTGCATATACCCTGTATTCATTATAGATATCAAGAGCAATAGCAGCTATGTCATATCCGGGACCCAGATTTGCTGAAGTGGCACATGTCCTTACGCCGAATAATGGTTTTATATCTTTTACATTGTTCATCTACTGGTAATCAATCAAGCTCTTCAACTCGTATGATATTTGTCACCCTGTCGACTACATCCAGTTCCGACAGCTCATCTACCGACTTATACAGGTCCTTGTTTGCTGCTTCATGAGTTATAAATATAAGTTTTGCCATTTCCTTTATTTCGGTCTGCTTCTGTATCATCGAATTTATGCTTACACTATGTTTTCCAAATACCTGTGCGATCTTTGCAAGCACTCCCGGCCTGTCAATAGCATCAAGCACAATATAGAACTTGGATACGGTCTCATCTACGGTTCTGACTTTTTTATTCTCAAAACATGAGCATCCATATATCATTTTTTTGTTATCACGATCAAAATTACGGGCAATATTAACTATATCACCTACAACTGAACTTGCGGTGGCCCTGTCTCCGGCCCCCCGCCCATAGCTCATTATCCTGTCAATATATTCACCATATATACACACAGCATTAAAGACATCCTCTATTGATGCCAGTATATGGCTGGCAGGGACCAGGGCCGGATGGACCCTTGCAAATATCTGGCCGTCTTCTTCGGATCCGATAGCCAGCAGTTTTATACGGTATCCCATTTCGGCGGCATATTCTATATCGCTTGCAGTTATTCTGGTTATCCCTTCCTTGTAGACATCATCCACTACGACCCTGGAATTAAAAGCTATTGAAGAAAGGATAGCAAGCTTGCAGGCAGCATCATATCCTTCAATATCTGATGAAGGATTCGCCTTTTCCGCATATCCCAGATCCTGTGCCATCAAAAGAGCTTCCTCAAATGACA
>CAYRTF010000119.1:0-2170 GCA_964427165.1 uncultured Actinomycetota bacterium
GTCTGGGCTCTGACACAGGCGGCTCAATAAGGCAGCCTGCCGCACTTTGCGGAGTTATAGGATTTAAGCCGACTTATGGGATGGTCTCAAGATATGGGCTTATTGCTTTTGCGTCCTCGCTTGACCAGATAGGCCCATTTTCCAGGGATATGGAGGATTGTGCGGCACTTCTTAATGTGATATGCGGACACGACCCATGTGACTCTACGTCAATTGATGCAGGGATACCTGATTACAAGAGCTTTTTAACTGATGATATAAAAGGTCTTAAAATAGGAGTTCCCAGGGAGCTTATGGTGGAAGGGATAGACCCTGAAGTTAAAAGTTCAGTAGAGGCAGCACTTAAAATGGCTGAGGACATGGGAGCCTCAGTAGAGGAAATATCAATACCAAACCTGGAGTATGCATTAAATGTCTATTATATAATCGCTCCTTCCGAGGCAAGCTCCAATCTATCGCGTTTTGACGGGGTCCGCTATGGGTTCCGTGACAGGAGTGCAAAGACCTTGAGGAAGATGTACCGGTTGACCAGGGCGCAGGGTTTTGGGGAAGAGGTAAAAAGAAGGATAATGATAGGGACATATTGCCTGTCTGCCGGATATTATGATGCCTATTATGAAAAAGCGCTAAAGGTAAGGACACTCATAATAGATGACTTTAATAAGGCATTTTCAAAATATGATGTCCTGATATCGCCTACATCCCCCACTACCGCATTTAAGCTCGGGGAGAGGACAGAAGATCCACTGACGATGTATCTGTCCGATATATGTACAATACCGGCAAACCTGGCGGGGCTGCCCGCTGTTTCTATACCTTCAGGCCTGTCATCTGAAGGTCTGCCGATAGGACTCCAGATAATAGGAAACACGCTCAGGGAGGATAATGTAATAAAGACAGCCTACAGCCTGGAAAAGGCTATAGGGTTTGAGACAAGACCAAAGATATGATATTTATTTACCTGAATCAATATAAATAAGCGGCTGGACTAAAAATAATATGGCTGAAAATAAATATGAATCTGTAATAGGGCTCGAGACTCATCTTGAGCTTTCAACAAGGACCAAGATGTTCTGCGGCTGCATGCTCTCATTTGGCGAAGAGAAGAATAAGTATACCTGTGAAGTCTGTCTGGGCCATCCAGGCTCGCTGCCTGTACTGAACAAGAAAGCAGTCGAGTATGCGGCAAAGATCGCCCTGGCGCTAAACTGTAAAATAAATGACAGGACCGTATTTCACCGCAAAAACTATTTTTATCCGGATATGCCCAAAAACTACCAGATATCCCAATATGACCTGCCCCTTGGCATTGGGGGTCATCTTGATATTGACATGGGCCGGTATACGAGAAGAGTAGGGATAACAAGGGTCCACATGGAGGAAGATACAGGCAAACTCATCCACTTAGGAACCACAGGCAGGATCAGCGAGTCGGAGTCGAGTATAGTAGATTTTAATAGGGCCGGAACACCGCTTATCGAGATAGTCACTGAGCCGGATATAAGGACCCCTGAAGAAGCCAGGGTATATGTGGAAGCTTTGAGAAATCTCCTCCTTTACCTGGATGTAAGCAACTGCAGCATGGAAGAAGGGAGCCTCCGCTGTGATGCAAATGTTTCCCTGCGGCTTGCTGGAGAATCCACTCTGGGGACCAAAACTGAGATAAAGAATTTGAATTCATTTAAGTTCCTGCAGAAGGGTCTTGAGTATGAGATCAAAAGGCAGAAGAAATTACTTGATTCAGGCAGATCAGTGATCCAGCAGACCAGGCATTATGATAATAATAGCGGTACGACCAAAGCATTAAGAAGCAAGGAAGAGGCTCATGATTACAGGTATTTTCCTGAACCCGATCTTGTGCCAATACTCATGGATGCGGCAGTTGTTGAAAATATAGGGAAGAGCATTCCTGAGCTTCCTGCAGCAAAATCAAAGCGTTATCAAAAAGACCTGGGCCTTACCCCGTATGATGCCGGTTTTATGGCAGGGGGCAGGGGTATTGCCTCTTATTTTGATAAATGCCTTGAGTGCCACGATGATGCAAAGGCAGTTGTTAATTGGATAATGGGGGATCTTAGCGCGCTTGCAAACAAGAACAGGGTTCCAGTAGATGGAAGTAAAGTCACTCCGGAAAACCTGTGCAAAATGCTTAAGATGATAGACAGCGGCA
>CAYRTF010000119.1:2180-4789 GCA_964427165.1 uncultured Actinomycetota bacterium
GACTGTTTTTGAAGAGATGTTCAATACCGGAAGTGATCCGGAAAGCATCATAAAAACAAAGGGACTTGAGCAGATAAGCGATTCAGGAGAGCTGGAAAGCATAGTGGAGCAGGTCATCGCCGGTAATCCAGGACCAGCGGGGCAGTATCGGGAAGGCAAGAAAAAAGCTATTGGGTTTTTAATCGGCCAGGTAATGGCAAAGACCAGGGGCAAGGCGAATCCAAGACTTGTAAATGAGATAATGACAAAGAAGCTTGGGTGACCGGGTTTTAGTAGATATCAATAATAATTATCTGTATGGAGGTTATAAAATGTTAGAGGGAAAAGCTATTGGAATAATAACAAGCGGCGGTGATTGTGGAGGACTAAATGCAGTAATAAGAGGTGCCGCTTCCATGGCTGCAGCCTATGATATCCGTCCCTATGTCATACTTAACGGTTATGCAGGTCTTTATAATCTTTACGAGAGTGAAAACATCATAGAGCTTAATGCAGATAGACTTGATAATATATCTTCTCTAAAAGCCGGTTCACAGGCGGGCAATACCAGGGTAAAGATATCAAAGATAGAGGATGAAAATAAATATAAAAAAATATCAGAAGGGCTTAAAAAGTTCAATATTGGAGCATTGGTTATTTCTGGTGGAGATGATTCCGGAAGTGTAGTGGTAGACTTGAATAATAATGGTATTCCCTGTGTGCATGTTCCAAAAACTATGGACCTTGACCTTCACTCCTATTCAGTCGGGGGTGATTCCGCAGTAAACAGGATAGCCCGGTATGTTGAGGAATTAAAGACCACAGGAAACAGCCATAACAGGATAATGGCCATAGAAGTATTCGGCAGGTATGCAGGTCACACTGCTTTTCGGGGAGGCATAGCTGCGGATGCTGACTGCATCCTGATACCTGAGGTACCTATTGATTTTGATGTGATCTACAAAGATCTTAAAAAGACTTTTATGAGGCGGATCAGCTCAAATGAATATAAGGCAGGCACTTATACTATAGTTGCTGCTGAAGGAATAACAGATGAAACAGGTGGATTTATAACCGACAGCAGTGTAACGACAGATGCATTCGGGCATAAGAAGTTATCAGGTGTAGGGAGGTATATAAGAGAGCAGCTGACAGAACGCATAAAAAATGATGAAAGTTTTGAACAATTTATGAAAGATCAGGGGCTTTTTGTCGAGAAGATGAACGAAGTACCTGCAGTCCGTGAAATGGTATTAACTTATCTTGTCCGTTCAGGCAGTACCAGTGCATTGGATGCAAATTTTGGAAATGAAACTGGAGCAGGTGCAGTTGTGCTTCTAAATAGTAATATTTCCGGAGTGACTGTAACCGGAGTCGGAAAAGGAAAAGTACAGTATATACCTACTTCAACAGCAATAAAACAAAGGCATGTAAACAAGGAGATGATATCCTTTCATGAAAAAACAGGTATATGTTTTGGCAGAAAACCTGTTGAATATAAACCAGAGTTTGAAAAACTGGATAAAGCTACCTGGTGTTATATATAATAACGACCATGTTATATAACCGTGGCAACAGTTGTTTAAAAAAATATATCTCTCCAGCTTATTCCCAAACTCAGCAGCCGGTAAGACTTCTATGGTAAGGGTGTATTTTTTAAAACCTATGGATATGGACTTGTATGAGATGATGAAGATACTTCACTGATAAATCATTTATGCGACTGAGCTTTATAAACGTACGGAGCCCAGATTGCAATAGTACTGGAATAAGGGTCAGCTGAAAGCACTAAATTTAATTGTATCAAACAGTACAAACTTGACAGTTAGTCCGGCCAGGTATAGACTTTTATTATAAGAATTTAAGGCGGAATATCCATATTATATGGTTTCCGTAAAAATGACCCATTAGGGGTCATTTTATTTGGGGGGGACTGTTACTAAACCTATCAATAAGATTATTACAATTTTCTAAGGTTAAGAGATTTTTATCACCTTCACGCTCAAGGAAAGGGGAAACGTCCTCTAATGCTTTTTTCCAATCAATATTGCTAATATGCGATGCTAAGACACTTTTCCAGTTTTCACTATTGATCTTTGGCCCCTTCCACCTTGCCTGTCTTAAGGCATTGTTTAAGAAAACAAAATTTGGCACAGGCCAGGAAGCACTTGAAAGGATCCATACCAAATCAAACAAATCTCTTCCCTTTGTGTATTTTCTGGTAAAAATTGCATTAATCTTACCTGCAAATAGTGATGCTTTATCATAATGTAAAAGATTTACCGTAATGTATCTCCTAATAAGAGTTGTTTTAGTTGCCGCATCTCTGGGTGGGTTTGTATCAATCTCAATTTTAACAGATAATACCTCATCTTTATGGGAGGAAAGACCGAGTTCATATAAAAGGGAGGGAAATTTAATAAACGCTCCTATAACTGTTCTTCCAATCCCAGTCTTTACCGAGATCTTATAATTCTCAGCTTCAAAGTTTATCTTTATGCTATATAGTAAATTCTCAAATTCTATATTTTTAGAAGGTAAAATAGAGAAATCAAGGTCTTCAGAATATCTGGGCAAGAAGAACAGGAACCTAAGGGATGTCCCTCCTAAAAAAGCTATATTTAAAAAGG
>CAYRTF010000119.1:4799-5562 GCA_964427165.1 uncultured Actinomycetota bacterium
CAGAATTTGTAATATGCGGGCCTGCAAATATTCACGCATAACACTGCGCCCGAGAAGTGTGTTGGGCTGTTCTTTGACGAGTTGTTTTAAGTATTCTTTAATATTTTATTCCTCTAATAATTTTATAATTTTTTCTGCAGCACTATTAATCTTTGGAGTCTTAAACTTTTTTGCAAAATCCCTAAGGATTTCTGTATTGATCTTGCCGGTATTTTGTATGCGCAACTCCTGGAGATACTCCATGCTGTCTGATTGCGGAGTAAGATAAATCAAATCCAGCAAACCCTTTTCAGGTGATGCAATAAAAATTTTTCTTCTATCCATAACTTCAACTTCCTTATAACCCCAGAATAATTCTTTTTTTATATGATTAAATTTAAACACCCCCAGTTTATTTGTAATCTCCTCAGTTCTTCTTGTGGTAACACTTGTAATAACGGGAACATATTCCGGGATCATTCCATAATGTTCAAGTGCTGATTGCAGGCTCACATACGAGGCCCTCCTCATCATATTGGCAACTAAAAATGGGTGAGGATGTGTATCTCTATATGGTTGAGCCACTGCATAAAGCCCCCTGCGCACCTGGATTAGCTTACCATTTGCAACCCATCTTGTCAGTTGTCTGCGGATAGTGTGAACAGGTACATCCCCAGCTAATAATATCGAAGATGAAAATATATTTTCTCCATTGAGCAATTGTAATAGTTTTTCAAATTTCATAGCAATAAGTTACCATAAATGTCTATTTATTGCAATATAT
>CAYRTF010000120.1:0-5505 GCA_964427165.1 uncultured Actinomycetota bacterium
ACATAAAATACTGCTAAATTTAAAAGATTATTTTAAGGAAAAAACTTATTTTTAATCAATTGGTTTATTCAGTCCATCATATTTTTCTATTCTGGGCTTGTTTCCATGTGTGATAACACGTTTTAAGATCAATAATATTAATTAGTTCCTGGTAAATAATTGATAAAAAATAAGTTTACGCCATAAAAACACTACCACAAATTCTTAGAAATATAGCAAAAGGCCAATTATCCGCCAGGAACTAATTAATACAGATCAAATTATTCTATCTACAAGAATCATTTAAGAGTTTTCCTCTTTTTAATATACTCCTCTATTTCAGCCATGCTGCCAGAAAATTGTTCCCTTGTCATAGCAAATGAAGGATGATCTATAAAATCTTTTCTTTTCATTCCTTCTATTTCATAGCCCTGCACAAAGTAAGGTATCTTTAGAAGTTTTGACATGATACCGGCCGGCACCGGATCATCCATCTGGGCATATATGTCTTTCTCTTCACAAATAGACATAAAGTCTTCTATGATCTCAGGATTTAAGGTATATACCATATTACCTCCGGCTACTTTCTCAATATGGTAGACATTGCCTTCGCCGGGCCCTGGTCTGGCCGAGCAGAGCAGGAGTTTGGAATCAAATCCCCTGGAGCTGTCATTTAATATGGTATGGGCCCTTTTAGCTATGGCAATACCTGACCATCTTTTGAGCTCTTCAGTCAATTCGATTCCCGCAGAAGCTGCGCTTTCTTCAAATTCGGGCATTCCTTCGAACCGGCCGATCATGATGGTAATAACCGATCTCCACTGGGAGTAGTCCACCAGATTGCGTTTCCCTGTCACAAGACCTTTTTTTACCGCTTCAGCTACAGCTACTACCTGGGGAATATGAAAAACCAGGGTCTCATTGGTGGGTATGCCAAGAGAAGTAAGTATTTCTGTGAGATAAATGCCTTCATGAGATCCGGGACATTTCACCATAATATTTGGGCTAAGCTCCTTAAGCTCCAGAGCCTGATGGAGCATCTTTTTAACATCGGTTACAATTCTTGGGTCCACCTGAGCAGATAGATAGCCATTTTTATATTCTGATTTTTCAAATAGCGGCATATAAAGCTCTGCGCCCCTTCTTGTTATTTCTTTATAAGTCTTCCAGGCAAGGAGGTAGTCGCTCTTGGCTTTATTGCCTTCAATTATCTCATCTATGATAGGGTTCATTTCCTCAGACATCAGCCCAAGCGCCGTATTAGTAAGCTTTGGATTAGTAGTAACACCGTCAAAAAGGCAGTCTCCAGGATTGTCAGTATCAAATAATACCTTAAGCTGGACTTTAAGCTTTTCCCTGTCTTCCGGTTTTGCCTTCTCAATTACGGAATCCATCCATTTATTAAATATAAGAGGTGAGGAATCCCACCATAGCTCCATCACATCAGAAGTCTCCGATAATCTCTGCATGGCTGATTTTTTATATTCTGGCATTTCTCCACCTTTCTTAAGTATTAGTAATTTTTTTATATTGATCATATGCTAATGCTTTATGCAATATCCTTTACTGCAGCAACTATATCTTTTGCATGCGGAATCGATGCCTGCTCCAGAATAGAATTATATGGTATGGGAGTATTGAGCCCTGCTACTATTTTTACAGGTGCATCAAGCCAGTCAAAAGCTTTTTCAGTTACCTTTGCAGATATGTCTGAAGCCACTGACCCTCTTTCGCATGCTTCCGTGACCACAACCAGACGGCCGGTCTTTTTGACTGAGTCTATTATGGTATCAATATCCAGGGGGACCAATGTCCTGGGATCCACGACTTCACAGCTAATACCGTTTTTCTCAAGTTCCCTGGCAGCTTCCAATGATTTAAAAAGCATATTGGAATAGGCTACTATTGTAATATCGCTACCCTCTCTTTTTATATCTGCTTCTCCAAAAGGTATAGTGTATTCTTCTTCCGGGACCTCTCCCTTTAAAAGATATATCATCTTATGCTCTAAAAAGACTACCGGGTTATCATCCCTTATTGCAGTCTTAAGAAGTCCTTTGACATCATATGATGTGGCAGGCATCACTACCTTTAGCCCTGGAACATGATAGAACCAGGCTTCGAGACTCTGGGAATGCTGCGCGGCAACCCCCCTGCCTGCTCCTCCCTGGGTTCTTATCACCATAGGAACATTTAAGCTGTCTCCTGTCATATACCTGATCTTGGCTGCCTGGTTTACGATTTGATCCATTGCAAGTGTTGTAAAATCTATAAACATGATCTCTGCTATCGGTCTCTGCCCGGTAAGTGCTGCTCCTACTCCTGCTCCGACTACACCTATTTCGGATATGGGTGTATTTATGACTCTTTCCGGACCATATTTTTCCAGAAGCCCCTTATATGCCCTGAAAGCTCCGCCATACACACCAATATCTTCACCAATTAAAAATACACTTTTATCCTTATCCATCTCTTCGATTACTGCTTCCCTGATGGCTTCTCTGTATTCTATTTCTCTCATGATCTTCCTTCCTTGAGATAAGCTTTAAGAATTTATAAAATCTATATTTGCTTCACTTCTTCTAAAAATACTGCAAGCTCGGGCTCCGGGCTATTATGAGCAAAATCTACCGCATTTTCAACTTCTTCTACTATGTTTTTTTCCATCTTTTCAATTTCTTTTTTTGTGATTACTTTTTCTTTTGTCATCATTTTTTTGAAATTGATCAGCGGGTCCTTTTCTTTCTTATAATATTCCGATTCTTCCTTTGTCCTATATTCTGCAGGATCATTAGGATGGTGGCCATAGAACCGGTACGTCTTAGCTTCGATCAGAGAAGGCCCCTTGCCCTCCCGTGCATGTTTTATTGCTTTTTTTACGGTATTATATACTATGACTGGATCGCTGCCTTCAATAATATGTCCTGGTATGCCGTAGGCACAGGCTCTTTTCCCAATATCCTCACAGGCTACTGAATCAAGGGAGCACATGGATATAGCATATAGATTGTTTTCACAGATGTAGATCACGGGAAGTTTAAATATTGCAGTCATATTTAGTGCTTCATGAAATACTCCATTATTCGATGCGCCATCTCCAAAGAAACAAAGCACTACTTCACCTTCTCCCCTCATCTTTGCACCAAATCCTGCACCAATCGAAATAGGTATTCCTCCTCCTACAATACCATTGGCTCCCAGCATTTTCAGTTCAGTATCTGCAATATGCATGGAACCTCCCCTGCCTTTGCAATATCCAGTGGCTTTTCCCAATAGTTCAGCCATCATCTTATTAAGGTCCGCCCCTTTGGCTATGCAGTGTCCATGGCCCCTATGGGTGGATACTATATAATCTTTTTCTTCTATGGCGGCACATGCACCTGCAGCAATTGCCTCCATGCCTATATAAGGGTGCAGATATCCTCCAAACTCGCCTGCTGCATACATCTGGATAGTACGTTCCTCAAACCTTCTGATGGTTATAAGGTCCTTTAATATTTTTATTTTGCTTTCTTTTGTTAGCTTAGACATATAACTCCTCTAAGAATTTTAAAATATACAAGTTACATAATACTATAATAAGATTAGATTGCAATATGGTGTTGGTATGCAAATTATTGCATTTATATTTTCTCACCAATCAAATTGCAGAAAATCATTATTCAAGTATTGCAATAGTTTTGATGGAAAACTATCCAGGAGTTGGACCCCTATAAGTTTTGAATGGAGGGTAAATGCAATACTCAGCTGAGTTTATAAAATATATAAAAAGACTACTTTAAATTATCAGACAAGGATCAGGAAATCTCCATGATCCTTTCTCCCGCATTACTATCTGTTATTAATATATTTATATATTTTCCCCTGATAGCTCCAAGGATGGCCTCTGCCTTTAATTCTC
The DNA here is from genome assembly GCA_964427165.1 of uncultured Actinomycetota bacterium. GTDB lineage: Bacteria > Actinomycetota > Humimicrobiia > Humimicrobiales > Humimicrobiaceae > M55B120. The sequence continues at coordinate 3,881 of CAYRTF010000120.1, forward strand.
CTCCCGCAATCCCGATCGAATAAGGGACCCGGAAAAGTTCCTTTACCGGCATGGCAATGATCCTCTCCGATAATTTATTATCACAGGTCTTTCCGTCTATATTAAAAAAATGTGAATATACATCCCCAACAGCACCGCTGGCTTTTAGGAATTCCAGATCATTCCCACCGATATGACCGGTCTTAACAAGAGTTGAGATCACCCTGGGATACATCGCGCCGATCCCAACCATGGCAATAGTCAATTTAGAAAAATAATTAAAAGTTTTTTTAATTGATGTTTCCTCCAGTAGCATGTCGTGCATTTCTTTTGTATCTACGATAGATGGTGCATAGAGGAGATGGGGATTTACTCCGAATTTAGATGCAAACCTCCTTGTAATATCATGACAGTTCAAGTCGATTGAGAGCTCGTGGCTGCCCCCGGTGATCTGTACCACTTCGACAGAACGGTTTATCTTGGTGGGCAGGTAATTGATCACTTCATTTATGGTTGTCCCCCAGGAAACTCCTATTATATCTCCTTCTTTTATTATATCCAGAAGATATCTTGAAGCAGCCTGTCCTATTTTTGCTTTTAGCTCAGTGTCAGATAATCCAAAATTTTCAACTACGATCGCTCTCTTTAATTTAAACTTCTTTTCAAGTTTTTCTTCCAGGTCTGAGATATTTTTTGTAGGGTCAATAATATTGATCTGAACCATTCCAGAATTTAATGCCTTCTTTAGTATCCTGTTTACCTGATATTTTGAGACCTTTAGCCTCCTTGCTATGCTTTCCTGTTTTAGATTTTCTTTGTAATAAAGGTTTGCGACCTTTACCATTAATTTTATATCATAAGCCATAATTTAAAAACTTCTCTCCGATCGATCAACCATATGTTTAATCTCTTATAAAGTTTGTACTATTTCTCCAGAACTTCTATTTTTCTTACTTTCTTAACTGTTCCGCCCGTGCGTTCAATATCCAGCCAAATTTTTAATAATTCCTGTGCCAGGCTTTTACCAACTATCAATGATCCCATGGTTATTACCTGACAATCATTTGATAAAATCGATCTTTGTGTCGAATAGATATCGTGACAGCATGCCGCTCTGATACCCTTAAACTTATTAGCAGTAAGCGCCATACCGATTCCGGTCCCACACACTAATACTCCCCGGTCACAGTTCCCACTTTGCACTTCTTTTGCAACTGAAGCAGCTATATCCGGATAATCTACAGGTTCGGCAGTATTAACCCCAAAATCTTTATACTCTATCTTTTTTTCTTCAATGACTTCGATAAGGGATTTTTTTAGCTCTATTGCTATCTCGTCGCAGCCTATCGCAATTTTCATCTTCCAACCTCCAAAAACGCATAATCTTAATTCTTAAATTAAATATTATTATATGCAATAATTTGCAAGTTTGCAATATAATAAATTACTTCATCTGGAGTAACCTGTATTATAGGGTATCAGGTTTTGGCAGCATATAACAGACCTGGGCCATATACTTGATATATGATCCTAAAAGCAAGAGTTTGATTTGTTCAATCGCAGACAATATTCATAGCTATTTTTATCATTTCAATGAAATATTCCAGATTAAGCGATGCTCTGCCTATAAATATACCATTCACATC
>CAYRTF010000121.1:0-5485 GCA_964427165.1 uncultured Actinomycetota bacterium
TCTAACTCTTGAGCTGGCATCAGATATTACCAGCAGCGTAAATGTCTTTTGTTTTTTTTCTTCCATAAGCTACAACATAAAAATGATATAATATTATATCTGATTATGCTGATATAGGAAACCTTTTATTTGTCTGGATTTTTAATACATCTATAATAAATGTATAAAAAATAAATGATATATGGTGTTATAAAGTCTGAGATAACAAAACAATATTGTCTAGTTTTCCATCATAAACTTTATTATAAGAGAATTATTGGTCATAAGCACCTCATCGGGAACCGGGCCAGCAGTGATCTCAATCTCACATTTCCTGCCGGGATAGGCAGTAAAACCAGAAAATGTCACTACTTCCTGATTTGAGGGATCCAGGCTTGTTATGGTATAGCTTTTTTCATCAGCTACATTATCTTCAGACTTATAAGTCACTATAATATTTACATCCTTCTCGGTTACATTGCCCTGATTCTCTATACTTATTGCTATATTTATCTCAGCGCCATTTGCCAGTATCCAATAATCACCCTGTTCATTAAGGACCTCAGGGTCAAACTTGATGCTGTCGCCAATAACAGCTACCCCCCTTCTTTCCTGAAGCTTGGTAACAGTCTTTATCTCAGAAATGAAGCCAAGGACATTTTGCGTACTTGTAAGACTGCGGTCCTGAAGCACTATTGAATCAATGATCGTGAGATTCCCTATCCCTATATTGTCTCCGGATTGCATCAATTTATCCTGGAAATAGAGGTAAATCTCATCACTCATAAACATATATAAAAAGGTATTTGTTATCTGTGTGGTAGAGATATCAAGATCAAGATCATCCAGGGCATTAAAAAGTGCAGGTTTAAAATCTTCATAGGACCTGTTTCTTGTATCAAATACCAGCTCAAGATAGCCGTGGGCGACTTCAAAACCCTGCGGAGGATTGATCTCCTTGCCGTTTTCAAGTATTATCCTGCTTTCTTCAATAATATCAAGCAGCTCCTTATCAAGTTCTTCCCTGGAGACTTCCTTTACTTTGTTTACCGTATTGAAAAAGTTATAAGAGATCTTATTGGACTGCTGCACCAGTACGGAAACAGAGTTAATATAATCAGAAATCGTAAGTCTTTGCTCCTCCGTAAGGTCCTTCCTGCCGATATCGCAGCTCCAGAGACCGGTGATCCAGCTGACTATAACAGCAGCAATAATGATCATTATGATTAAAGTTATGATTGATTCTTTTTTTCCCCTACGTTCCACTAAGATCCTTTCCAGTTTAAGACCACAATATATCTTTCATGATCCCCCCATACTATGGGACAAAAATTATTATACAAATGAACAACTTAAAAAACAATCCGGGAGAGAGATTTATTCTTATCTTTAATAAAACAGTATGAATATATATAATATTATTTTTATGATAATTATATCTGAAAGGAGAATGGCTGACTTTCAGCTGCCTTTACTAATGGAAAATGTAAATAAGCTTAGAAAAAGACAGGATATCGATTCAGGCTATAAATGGAATCTGGGAGATATGTATCACTCTTTAGAAAAATGGGAAGATGATTACAGAGACATAAAAAAGCGGCTTCCATCCTTTGCGTCACTTTCCGGAAGGCTTGAAGAGTCGCCGGCTATGCTTGGTGAGATCCTTGATAGCTATAGCAGTTTGATGAAAAAAGTTGAAAAGCTCTTCATCTATGCACATATGTTAAAGGATCAGGATAATACAAATACTGATTCACAGGCTATTCTGGACAGGGCGCAGTCTCTTGTGGTCGAAGCTGAGAGCCATTCTTCATATCTGGTTCCCGAGATACTTAAAATAAAACCCGGCATCCTTGAGGATTTAATAAGGTCTGATACTAGGCTGTCTGATTATACTCATTATCTAAAAAATATATCGAGACAGAGAAATCACATACTTTCGCATAAAGAGGAAAAAATACTGGCACTATTAGGCGAAATGGCCGCTTCCTCACAGCTTATCTTCGGGATGATAGATAATGCTGACATTAAATTCCCGGCAATAAAGGACAGTGACGGAATTAGTGTTGAAATGACCAAGGGAAGATATTCCAAGTTTATGGAAAGCAGGGACAGGAGAGTCAGAAAAGATGCTTTTGAAGCTCTCTATACCACTTATAAAAAGCAGAAAAATACTATTTCTTCCACACTCAGTTCAAGCATTAAGAAGGATCTTTTTTTCAGCAAGGTCCGTAAATATCCTTCAAATATTGAGGCAGCTCTTTTTGATGATAATGCTCCAATATCAGTATATGATAATCTCATAAATGCAGTATCTGCAAATCTCGATGCCATGTATAGATATATGAAGCTGAGGAAAAAAGCATTAAAGGTCAAAGAGCTTCATATGTATGACCTCTATGTACCTATTGTTGAGGATATTGATTTTAAGATCACTTATGAAGAATCCAGGAAAATGGTCACTAAAAGCCTGGAACCTCTTGGAAACAGCTATACGGATGCCGTCAAGGAAGGCCTTGACGGGGGATGGGTCGATGTATACGAAAATAAGGGCAAGACAAGCGGAGCATACTCCTGGGGATGTTATGATACTCATCCATATATACTTATGAATTACGAAAATATAATCAATCATGCATTCACACTAACGCATGAGCTGGGCCATGCGATGCATACTTATTATGCAAACAAGAACCAGCCATACATAAAGGCGGGTTATAAAATATTTGTAGCAGAAGTAGCCTCCATACTAAACGAGATACTTCTTACGGATCATCTTCTTAAAACACTTAAAGATGAAAAGAAAAAATTATACATACTCAATCATTACCTTGAGCAGTTCAGGGGAACTGTTTACCGTCAGACGATGTTTGCTGAATTTGAAAAGATCATCCACAACAATTCTGAAAATCAGATACCCCTCACTGTTGAAAGCCTCTCAAATATATACCATGAGTTAAATATCAAATATTATGGACCGGATATTGTAATTGACCCCTTGATAGACCTTGAATGGGCAAGGATACCTCATTTCTACAGCTCATTTTATGTCTATAAATATGCAATAGGATTTTCTACAGCTGCTGCTCTTTCTGAAAACATCCTTAGGGGAAATAGTGATGCTGTTTCAAAATACATAAAGTTTCTTTCAAGTGGAGGCTCGGATTATCCCATAAACCTGCTAAAGAGAGCCGGCGTTGATGTTACCTCCCCTGAACCTGTAAAAAATGCATTAAAGATCTTTAGCAGACTCGTGGATAATATGGAGCAGTCACTTTCTTTATGATTATGGCCATCTCACACATTGAATCTAAACAGGACCACATCTCCGTCCTTTATAATATATTCCTTCCCTTCATGCCTCACAAAACCCTTTGCCTTTGCCGAATTAAATGTTCCAGATTCCATGAGTGTATTGAAGTCTATCACCTCTGCACAGATAAAACCCTTTTCGAAATCAGTATGGATCTTGCCGGCAGCTTTTGGAGCTTTGGTCCCTCTTGTAACCGTCCAGGCTCTTACTTCCGGAAGTTTGATCGTTAAAAAACTAATAAGGTCCAGCATCCTATAACTTGATGTAATAAGCCTCTCTATCCCGCTCCGGAGGATTCCAAGTTCTTCCATAAACAGCTTTCTCTCATCCTGGTCAAGTCTGGAAAGTTCCTCCTCTATTTTTGCGCTTACTACCATTACCTGGGAATCTGTACTTCCTGCAAATTCCTGTACCTTTTTTAATGCTTCGTTACCCTGCTCACCTTTGCCGATATCTTCCTCAGAGATATTTGCTGCATAGAGGACAGGCTTCAGAGTGAGTAAAAACAGAGTATCAAGCACTTCTTTTTCCTGTTCTGTAAGACCCATGCCCCTGGCCGGTTTTCCTTCTTCAAGTCGAGCTTTAACCTTTTTTAACACCTCAACTTCATATAGGATTGTTTTGTCCCCACCTTTAGCTTGTTTATGGTTTTTTTCAAGCCTATTATCAATAGTCTCGATATCTGCAAATATAAGCTCAAGGTCCACTACTTCAATATCCGATACTGGATCAAAGGTCCCTGATATATGAGATACGCTCGCACCACTGAAACATCTTACTGTGTGCACGATTGCATCCACTTCCCTGATATGGGAAAGGAATTTATTTCCAAGTCCTTCTCCCTTATGGGCTCCCTTAACAAGTCCGGCTATATCCACAAATTCAATAGTCGCCGGAATCACTTTTTCAGGCTTTACCATTTCCGCAAGTTTATCTAATCTTGAGTCCGGCACAGGTACAGTTGCCCTATTTGGTTCTATCGTGCAAAAAGGGTAATTAGAAATTTCTGCACTAGCTGCAGTTATTGCATTGAAGAGGGTGCTTTTCCCAACATTTGGAAGACCTACTATTCCTAATTTAATTTTTTTCTCCTTATGCTAATTTTCCTGCCAGAATTTTTTAATATAATATTACCCGTTTATATATTATTACTCCCCTATTATTTTTACCAGAACCCTTTTTCTTCTTTTCCCATCAAATTCACCGTAAAAAACCTGCTCCCAGGGACCGAGATCCAGTTTCCCCTCAGTAATAGCTACGACTACTTCCCTTCCCATTATGCTCCGTTTGAGGTGAGCATCGGCATTATCTTCAAATCCATTATGACGGTACTGGTCATAGGGCTTTTCCGGAGCAAGTCTCTCGAGCCATGATTCGAAATCATTATGAAGTCCGCTCTCATCATCATTTATAAAAACACTCGCTGTAATATGCATGGCATTTACCAGAATAAGACCTTCCTTTATATTGCTTTCTCTCAGACATTGATCAATATCTGAAGTTATATTTATTAGTTCTCTTCTCCTGGAAGTCTCAAACCATAATTCCTTTCTATAACTTTCCACAAATTCTTTCCCTTCGTATTTTATTAAATCTTATTTATCAGCAAGCAGCTTTAAATTTCTGAGGTATAGATTTTATTATATTTAAAAAATTTATATAATTATATTAAATAATTGGATCATTAAATGCCCGGAACATTATCATAATCCCGTGCTATGGAGAAAATAATATAATAATACTTTTAGATAAACAAATATAATTTTGCATTAGGAAAATATATTAAAGATTATAAAGAGAAGAGAAACTTTAAATCAACATCCGAGCCGGAAGGCAAAGCTGTCATGAATAAGCAATCCAGCAAAGACAGGGGGCTGGTTTTTGTGGTCCAAAAACATTATGCATCACGCCTGCATTATGATTTCAGGCTTGAACTTGATGGGGTTCTAAAAAGCTGGGCAATACCAAAAGGTCCCACACTTGATCCTGCAAACAAACATCTTGCAGTTTTGGTAGAGGATCATCCATTCGAGTACAAGGATTTTTCCGGAATAATTCCTGAAGGAAATTATGGAGCTGGCAGGGTCGAGATATGGGATACGGGCACATATCTTGCACTGGATTCATCTGATAGCAAAGATACTGCACATAAGGTAAGAGCGGGTTTAAATAAGGGGCACATAACTATTATAC
>CAYRTF010000122.1:0-5378 GCA_964427165.1 uncultured Actinomycetota bacterium
CGGTAATTGGTTATGAAATTATAAGGAACGTCATAAAAAACGGACTAAAGCTTATCGTCATAGACCCGCGGGATATTCCTATCACCAGGTATGCCGCTATTCACCTGAAGCAGAAGCCGGGCACCGATATCGCGGTCCTTATGGGTCTTATGAATATCATATATAATGAGGGTCTCTATGATAAAGAATTTATAGAGGAAAAGACAGAAGATTTTGACAAGCTTGTAGAAGCTCTTGGTCCATATACTCCGGAAAAAGTAGCCGGAATCTCAGGTGTGGATCCTGAAGGACTTGCCAGAGCAGCAAAGCTGTTTGCCAGATCCGGCCCCGCATCTATTTTCTACTCTATGGGTATAACGCAGCATACATGCGGCACCAATAATGTAATGGCTGTTGCAAATCTTTCAATGCTCACAGGAAATACCGGAAAACCCGGCGGCGGTGTCAATCCGCTCAGGGGCCAGAATAATGTCCAGGGCGCGTGCGATATGGGTGCTCTTCCAAATGTCTACAGCGGATATCAGTATGTCGAAGATGATAATATCAGGAAGAAATTTGAAGACGGATGGGGCAAAAGCCTTCCTGCTGCGAAAGGTCTTGCTGTTACTGAGATGATAGATAAAGCCATAAGCGGTGAGCTGAAGGCATTATATATTATGGGTGAAAACCCTATGCTCAGCGATCCTGACCAAATACATGTAGCAGAAGCACTGAAAAAACTGGAATTTATTGCCGTGCAGGATATTTTCCTCACAGAAACAGCTGAATTCGCAGATATTGTACTTCCCTCCACAAGTTTTGCGGAAAAGGACGGGACCTTTACAAACACTGAAAGAAGGGTACAGAAGGTCAATAAGGCCCTGGATCCCCCGGGACAGTCAAGACTTGACTGGGAGATCATCTGCAGTATCGCCCGTGCTATGGGATATCCGATGGAATACGGATCCGTGAGCGAGATCATGGATGAGATCGCAGGCCTTACTCCAATATATGGCGGGATAAATTACGGGAGGCTTGAAAACGGGACCCTCCAGTGGCCCTGCACAGATGACAGCCATCCAGGTACTGATATTCTCCATGCAAAAAATTTCAGCCGCGGCAAAGGAAGGTTCATGCCTTCGGACCACAGTCCTCCGGCTGAAGAGCCGAACGGCGGCTACCCTTTTATACTTACAACTGGAAGGATACTGTATCACTTTCATACCAGGACAATGACAGGACATGTCGATGCCCTAAATGAAATAGCGCCCATGGCGCTTGCGCATATAAATTCTGAAGATGCGGATTCCCTCGGGATCAGCGATGGAGACGAGATCATCCTTAAGACAAGACGGGGAGAAATAAAGCCAAGGGCAAAAGTCGATTCTAAGATAAAAAAAGGCGTTGTCTTTGTCCCATTCCATTATGCGGATGCTCCCGCAAACAGGCTGACCAATCCGGCCAGGGATCCCCTGGCAAAAATACCGGAATATAAGGCATGTGCTGTGAGCATAAGTAAAGCATAGTAATTTGATGCTGCTGAGACTATGCTGGAAAAGATATCTAATAAAGTAACCGGGCTTTTAGATTTTCCCAATATGGGTTCGGTTCTATCAGACAAAGAATACACGCTTGTTAATCGTGGATATTTATGGTGCTGTGATCTTAAGTAGTCTGCAGGCATTCAGTATATTGCCTGTTAGTTTTATTAAAGAAAAATAACTGCCTCTCGATCTCTTTATCTCCCTTTTCTGCATTAAAATCTCCTATAATAGCCGTTCTTTCAAGTCCGTCTCACTGTTTAAGCAGTTCCTGCACCTGTTTTTCCCTGACCTCTCCCCCTTCTTTGATCTGATGCAGGTGGGTACATAATATATTAATATTCTCACTATCCGGAATTTCTACATTAACTAGTAGATAGCTTCTTCTTAAAGGTACGCCCATCCTGGGCAGAAAGCCTCTTTTCACAAGCTTTATGGGATATTTGCTCAGAACAGCATTACCCCAGACAGCATCTGATGCCGGCATAAAAATATACTGCATATCCAGTCTGTCTGCCAGCCATTGGAGAGTATCTACCGATCCATTGATCACCCAGCCGCGCGATACTTCTATGTGAGGCAATATTCTGAAATTTAAATAATTGCAGGAATATAAAAGGCATAAATATTGTCAAAGTATAAAAAACTGTTTTTCTGCCGTCTGTGGGTCTTGTCTCTTTTAACCCCTGGCAAATATTTAATATTAACCAGAACTGTACTGCGGTGATCAGCAGAATGTCGGCAGCTGTAAACGGACTGGGCCCCCATATCATATCCCAGGTCCCAAGGAGGCCGTGAATTGCAGTATCCAGGCCGATACCAAAGATCAGGCCCGGCATGAATACATAAAACAGGTTTACTCTCTTCTGCTGCAGTAGAGAAATAAAGAAAATGAAACCCGCAAGCCAGAGAATTGTCCCCAGAGCTGAAACCGCAAGGCTTACAGGCGGCCAGGGATTTATCTGAAGCACCGATCTTATAATAGCTATTCCGCCAGCTAGAACCCATATCAGGCGGCCGGGCCGTATTTTAAATAAGAAACCAGCAAAGAAGACAAGCATAAAAGTAATAAGAGCGTAAACCACTACATCGGTCAGGTCAATATTGGAGCGCTCTCTATAATAATTCACCAGAAGCGATAGAAAGGCTTTAAGGATCTGCCATCCAAAAAAAGTATTCAGTGCCAAAACAAAGAAAAAAAAGTAGCCAGAGTTATTCTTATTTATTAACTTCAATATATTCCCCTCCTGCCATATTAATACAATGATCAATTATCAGTAAAACAATTGTTTATATATTAACCCTTATCCCTGATATTATACATGACGGATCCATTGTAGAACCAGATACTGGGAAACCGCTCCTGGAATGCCGCCTGTATCTTCTCACTTCTGGTTTATTCATATTTATATTAATTAAATTATATTTTATTTTTTTATAAAAAATTATAAAATTGTATGAATATTCAGATCAAGGAGGTGAATGGCTTTGAAGACCCTTATATATGATAAAAAACAAAAATCGCTTTTAAGGAAGTTCAAACAATCTGATATTGTCTCCTATATCAATAATCCTGATTACCTTATCTGGCTCGATATCGAAAACCCCAACAAGGATACGATGCAGTTTCTGGGAGACAACTTCAGCTTTCATCCCCTTGATATTGAAGACTGCTTGAGCGTGATCGAGCGTCCAAAACTTGATGAATATGATGATTATTTTTTCCTGGTCCTTCATATCCCGCTATTTGTAAAACAAACCAGAAGGCTCATGCCGTTCACGGTAAATATATTTATTGGAAATAATTTTATAGTTACGGTCCATCAGGGTCTTTGCAAACCCATACAAAACACCTATGGGCACCTTGTAGAGGACCAGTCAATACTTGGAAGGGGCCCCGGATATCTTCTCCACCGCATCCTCGATGCATTGATAGATTATAATTTCCCGATACTTAACAGGATATACAGGAATATCCAGAGCGTAGAAGATGATATATTTAAAAAACCCTCAACTAAAAACGTAAGGACCATACTTTTAATAAGAACAAATATACTTACTTTTAGAAATATCGTCTTCCCTCAAAGAAAGCTTCTAAAGACCCTTGAAATAAAGGACATGGATTTTTTGATCGAAGCGCTGGAAGTATATTTCAGCGACCTGGTCGACCATATTGAAAAAATCTGGGATACCCTTGAAAACTACAAGGAGCTTGTGGAAGGCGTTCACGAAGCACATCAGTCACTGCTTTCCAATAAGATAAACGATATAATGCGGACCCTTACGATTTTTTCCGTAGTCATCCTTCCTCTGACTCTGATCTCAGGAGTTTATGGGATGAATATAGGGCTTCCACTTATGAATTTTCCATGGGCTTTCTTCGTAATCCTTGCCATAATGATAATAATATCTATCGGGATGCTGATATACTTTAAATTTAAGGACTGGTTCTAGGGACCCTCAGGCTGAGACCCTTATTTCATCTTCGAAAAATATTTCAAAACCGTAGTGCGTGAACCGCTCAAGATACTCATCAAGCAGTATTTCCAGGGTAAAGACCTGTTCTTCTGAAGGCATCATCTTTGCTCTTTTGAGATAGCATTCTTTTATAAAGACGACTTTGTCCCTGTCATTATAGAAAGTACATAATAATTTTAAATTTTTTATCTTTTCTTTGCCGAGGTTTATTACCCTGCCCTGGATAATAAGATACTGGTCCCTGTAGTAATAGTCCTCAGTTTCTACTATCGGGTTTCCTTTGAAAGGTTTATTATATTCCTTATAATTTACACCCACTTTTATGGTTGAGATATCTATATACCTCTGGCGGTCCCCATAATAATAGTTAAATGGATATTTTGCTCCGCTCTTGAGATAGTTTACCGGCACAGGTATCGCGGTTTCCAGGATGCTGTCTCCAACTCTACTGATAAATGAAAGCGTTATCTCTATGTCTGTTTTAGTGGTACGGGATGTGTTTTCAAGTTCTCCGAGGATTATAAGGTCGCCGTAAAGATCAAGATAGACATTACAGTTTTTTATTTTTGCACCGATGCTTGAGGTGCTTTCGACATTTATTTTTTTGTAGTCAAAAAGATAAAGTTCACTGCTGCTATCGTTTTGTCCGGATGGCTGAATAGCGTCTACTTCCGCACCCTGCGTGCACGAGGCTAGCAATATTATTGATGTGGTTATAAGCAGCACAACCGCAGTGGATAAAAGATGCCTGAAGTGTTTTTTTATATTAACACTCGTCATTTTTTTCTACATGGTCCGTTTCGGTCACTATATTATTTTTCCCGTCAACATATACTACTGCTGGCTTAAATCTACCGGCCTCACTCTGGTCAAGAAGCACGAATGATAATATTATGACTTTGTCATCTTTTAATATCTTCCTTGCAGCAGCTCCGTTCAAGCATATTTCACCGCTTCTCCTCTTTCCTTTAATAGCATATGTCTCAAGCCTTTCCCCGCTTTCAAGACTTACAACCAGAACCTTCTCATACGGTAAAATATTAGCATGCTCCATTAGGGCGCAGTCGATTGTTATGCTTCCCATATAATGTATGTTAGCATCTGTAACTGTTGCCCTGTGGATCTTACTTTTTAAGATACTTATCTGCAAATCATTCCTTTCTTTTTTCTATGGCTTCCGGCAGGCATATTTTACTACTTTTTTTCTTTTATAACTATATTGTCTATAAGCCTTGTCTCTCCAAACCAAACGGCAGCAGCAATTAAAATATCTTTATTTGTGGTTCCGGCATTTATCTCTTCCAGTGTTTCTGCATTCCTGATATCAAAATAATCTAGTTTTTTTACATGCGGGGCCTGCCTTATTTTATTGGCAGCCTG
>CAYRTF010000123.1:0-5376 GCA_964427165.1 uncultured Actinomycetota bacterium
GATTCTTAAGTTTATTTAAAACCCTTCTATGGTCATTTGAAAAGTTTGAAAGCATTGAGAAGTTTATTCTTTTACCTGGTCTTAAAACCCTCATCTTCTCTCCTCCAGGAATGCAGGCTTGTAGTCACAAAAGACCCACCGGTTCTTTTTCTTATCATTGCTTGCCATATTGTAATCAATAGTAGATCCTGTATTTTTATCTCCGTCCAGCATTGCAATATCCCTGATCTCAAGTTTTATTTCCTTTCCTGGACCTCTTTTCTGGTGCAATACTTCGCTTATTTTAGAAAGTACCCTATTTCCGTCCCCTGTCTTTTTCAGCTGGATTATCAGGTCAATTGAAGTGGCTATTATGCGTTGTGCAGTAGATGGATCGAGATTATTGCCTGAAAGAAGCAGCATAGTCTCCAGCCTTGTTATCACATCATCCGGGGAATTTGCATGTATTGTAGTCATCGAACCACTGTGACCGGTATTCATGGCCTGAAGTACATCTATAGCTTCCACGCCTCTTATCTCTCCAACTATAATACGATCCGGCCTCATCCGAAGCGAGTTCCTGACAAGATCCCTGATACTTATCTCCCCATTACCTTCCATATTGGGAGGCCTCGTCTCCATCCTTACAAGGTTCTTATGTGTAAACTTTAATTCCATGGTCTCTTCTATTGTTATTATCCTTTCATTTTCCGGAAGAAATCCTGAAAGAATATTTAGCAGTGTAGTCTTCCCTGTCCCGGTTCCTCCGCCCACCAGAATATTTGCCTTATTCCGTACACATTTAGCCAGGAAGTCCCCGATTTTTCTATCCATGGTCCCCTCACTTATAAGTCTTTCAATATCTACAATATCTTCCTTAAATTTCCTGATAGTGACCACAATATCTTTAAAACTGACAGGGCTTAAGACAATATTGATCCTCGAACCATCTTTAAGCCTGGCATCTACCATCGGGTGACTCTCGTCTACCCGCAGACCAAGAGGACCAAGTATCTTATCTGTTAGATTTCTTATATGACTACTGTCACGAAACTTCATCTGTATTTCTTCAATTTTGCCTTTCTTTTCGATATAGACCTCATCATGATCATTTATCATTACCTCTGTTATTTCTGGATCACTCATGAGAAGACTGATGGGTCCAAGTCCGAATCCATCTTCATTTATTTTTTCTGAGAGCTTTGACAGTTCCAGGCCAGTAAGAAGTATTTTTTCCATATCAGCAATATCACTGACAATTTTTTCAATTACTTTTTGCCTGTCTGCAGTTGAGAATTTCTTGAAATCTTTTCCGCTGATCTTCTCAAAAACCTTTTTTATAATATATTTTTCAGTCCCATTACCATTATTTACAGTATTCATAGATCCAGTTCCTCGTAGATCTTCTGGGATAATTCTGAAATACTTCTTACGATCCTTAAATTGTAATTAAATACATAATCAGGTCCCCTGGTATTTATTAAAGATTCAATATCCCTGTCATAAGGTATAAAAGAACTGACTGGAAACTTTAGTATATTTGTAAGTCCTGTTGGCGAGATAGCAGGTCTCACATTATATTTATTTATAATCAGATATGAACCAGGGTGGGATTTTGCATTATCGATATATTCCATAAGTATCCTGGTGTTATTTATTGATACAATATCCGGTAGAGACACGAAGACAAACCTGTCAGCAATATCGATCTCCCCAATATCGATATATTTAAAAAGATGATATGGGAAATCAATACATATTATATCAAAGTGACACTTAAGGCTTTCAAGGAATTGATTTAAATTATCACCTTCCAGTATCTCCTTTTTCCCTGGGTCCAGTGGAGGGAGTAAAAGGTGCAGACTATTATCAAAATTAATCACCAGCCGTTTTAGTACCGAAGTGTCCAGGCTTCCTGCCGCACCGCCTATATCTCCATAATCTTTATAATTACCATCATCTACATCAAATATTACCCTGCTGTCTCTTTTTCCGGTATTAAGATCCAGGAGAAGGACATTTACAGAAGTCTTCCTGGCCAGATAAGTAGAAATAAGAGACGTAATGAAACTACAGCCGCTTCCCCCTTTCGCGGATGAAAATAATATTACATTAGACTCAGGTCTGGCAGTATTTTGCATATTCTCCCCTTTTTCATTGATAATTTCCTTCGCATTATTCTTGTTTCTGATAAGTGTTTTCATATGATCAGCTTTACCTGCTTTCTGGTCCATTTAATTAAAGTGATATCCTTACAGTAATAAATTACCGGGTTCCCTGTTGGGGATCTGGCTCCTGCTTTTGTTCCTAAAAGATCAATATCCATTTTCCCCACTATTCACCGGACATAGTGAAAGATAGAGTTGTCCGCCCTCGATCGCTTTAAAGGCTCTTTTGACTTCAGTGACTTCCAGATAAAAAGTGATCACAAATATTTTTTTAAGTTGATCACTATTACTATTTCCAGAAGACATATCGCTAAAAATGCCGCTGCTAAGATATCCTGAATCTGAAGCACCCTGGTAGTTTTCTGGATCCTGTGTACCTTCATTGCTCTCAAGGATTATAATTTCCTTTTGTCCGAGGATGATCTCAGAATAAAGCTCGTTTGAATTCGGATCATAAAAGACAGATATTATATCTACCCTGTCCCCCTTATTTATTGCTGAGACATCTCCAAAAAAAGAAATAGGGAGGTTTACTGCCCTGAGTCCATAAGGTATGGAATAAGAAAACGGCTTTCCATGATCTCCAGAGGAAATGTCTTCACCTGATGTCTTGACATCTTCATCTCCATTAATAGATAAGGTTTCCTCAGTCTCTGAGTATTCCTGATTGCTGCTATTATCATTTTCCTCTTTATTATTTATATACCAGAAAATTAAGACTCCGCCTATGATTGCAGCTATTACAAAAATGATCACTGGTAATCTATGTCTTAGCATAAAAACTAATCTGCCCATAACTTACCCCTAAAATAAATATTCAATATCAATATTTAGCATAATAGCACTATTGGTTATTTATGTAAATACATATATTAATTTTTTTGATTCTAGCACAACAATGAAATATTCATCGCTTGTCTGGATAAAAATGAAAAGACATTCGCTATACCTGCCGTGGATCATATTCCATGATAAATATCATTTCAGTATGTTATAATTAATAGGTAATGAAAAAAGATTCTTTACTTAAAAAAAATAAAATTCCTGCTTCACTGCAGGCAATATTATGGTCAAAAGATATAGATAATATTAAACCTCTGGAATATAGCTCTATAATGATCTCTTCTTATAAAGATATTGCATCTGATAAAGCTTATGCTATAGGCAGGCGCCCTGTATATAGAGACTATATCGACCTATTTATTATTCTAAAAAATAAGTTTTCTTTAAAACAAATAATAGAAGATTCTAAAGAAAAATTTAGTGGAGAGTTTTCTGAAAAACTCTTTCTGTCTCAATTGATCTATTTCGAAGATCTGAAAGATTTTGTAATAGATTTTATTGGAAAAGAATATAAAAAAGAAGAGATTCGGAAATTTTTCCATGGACAAATAACAGACTATAGGAATACAGTTTTCGACCCTGAAAAATAATTTACAGATAGTTAGACTGTCCGGATGTTTCTGTTATGCTGTCCGGATGTGGCTGAAATATGTACTCACTGTGAAATAATCAGCAAGGATGAAGCTCATTCCATAAAACTTATGTCATCACCTATTCTGATAGATGCCCTGCCCACTGATCCTGCCTTAAGTTCAAGCACAGAATAGGCTCCTCTTATATATGGGCTGAACCTGAAAGGAGCCAGATCCTCATGGATGGCAGTAACTCTGCTTTTTTTATCTATAAAGACCACATCTATGCTATACCTCATCCACATGGTGTGGATGCTCCTGCAGTCTTTTATCAGTAGTCCTTCCGACTCTTTTAATGGTTTAAATGCCAGAAGACCGAAAAGTCTCTTTAAGAAACCACAGGCTAAATATACTTTTGAAACAATGACTACAGTATTATTTTCAATTGCAGATCCCTGGATATATTTGATTGCTTTCATCTGATGCCCTGCTTATTCATAAAGCTGTGATATGAGGCCGTATATCTTCTTATACTTCCCGTATTGTTCTTTATAGCGCTGCCCTATTTCTTTGTCGGGATAGAATTCCTTTTCTACTTTTACGAAGTTCTTTTGTGCTTCATCAATTGTGAATGCACCTGTAGCGCTCCCCGCAAGCATCATGGTTGCAAGACACCCTGCCTCTGTTATATCCATTCTTTTTACTACCGTATCTATCACGGAAGCTTTAAGGGTCAGCCAGTGATCAGACCTTGAACCGCCGCCAACGGCCCTGAGTTCATTTATTTTAATACCCGACTTATTAAGAAGTTCAAGATTGAATCCTATCTCAAAAACAAGGCTTTCAACAAGACTCTTGAATATATCTTTTCTCTCAGTAGATATTCCCAGACCGATCATCGAACCCTTGGTGATAGGATCATGATAAGGGGTACCCGAACCGGAAAAATACGGTAAAGTATAGATACCTGAAGGCTCATAGTTTAAACCTGAAAAGAAATACTCATATGCATCTGTTCCCATAGCCTCTGCTATTTTCCTCTGGTCAGGGGCAAGTTTGTCTCTGTACCATTTTAAGATACTTCCTGCGGTGAAATTATATGCAAAGGTGACATATTTATCTTTAACAACATGAGCTCTCGTTGTAAAGTCATTATCAAACATGCTGTCTTTCATTATGATATCATCAAAAACAGGTACTACGCATTCAACAGTTCCCATACCATCTGCGGCAACACCGCCGGATATTGCTCCTACCCCGAATGCTGCACATTGCTGATCATGGCCGCCAGTAACAATAGATATCTTGCCTTTAAATCCAAGATCACCAGCAATATCCTCCCTGACTATCCCTATCTCTGTCCCAGAAGGTGTCGGTTCGGCAAAAAGGCCCATATCCAGGTTAAAAGCATCCAGTATCTTATTTGACCATTTCTTTTCCCTCAGATCAAAAAATAGAGTTGTTGAGGCCAAAGGATAATTTATCTTATAATCCCTTATACCCAGCTTATGGTGAAGCAGTTCTTCGGTAAAGAGTATCTTGTCGGTCCTCTTAAAAACATCTGGCAGATTGTCCCTGACCCAGAGAATCTTATTCAGTGCAGTTACGAACTGCGGAGGGAGTCCAGTAATATAATACAGGTCCTTTGCAGGTATGACTGACAGCATATTTTCCAATTCCTGCGTACTTCTTGAATCAGTAGAATAGATCGTGTTATAGAGTATTTTCCCTTTATCATCAATAGGCGTAAAAGATTCTCCTACTGTAGAAACAGCAAGGGCGCTAACCGGATCATTCTGTACAGCTTCCCGGGA
>CAYRTF010000124.1:0-5303 GCA_964427165.1 uncultured Actinomycetota bacterium
CCAGATATTGATAGATCACTTTTTCTATATGAGGTCTTAAATATCCATATTTTTGACTTTGCCATCCTTTTTTTTGGTAAGACAGTGGGGACAGTGCCTTTCTTTGAATACAAGATGGCCGGTACCGTCTACAGCAATTGTCAGATTGTCAATGAGGCGAAACTTGTCCAGGGCCTTCATCCTTATCAGCCTATTTATCATCTTCTGCCTTACTATACATATCTCCTCGGGCCCCAGTTTTTTAAGAAGATATTCTACTGTATCATGGTGGGCAATGTTTTCGCTATAGCCGGTAAGTCTGTTAAGATTTTCTAAAAAGTTTTCTGTGGCCAGTTTATACTTTATTTTTCTTTTTGATCCCAGCCGAAGAAGAAATAAAAAGATACCCAGCCACAGAAGGTGGCTGGGCTCATATATTATTTTATTTTCATTTCTGGGATCATCTACCGATTGGAGCCATCGGCTAAGCTTGGGGAAAAAATGGTTGACCGTCTTAAAAAAGACATCTCCTGTCATTTTCTTCCTTTCTTTAATCTTTTTTCTTTTACATGCCTTTTAATTATTTCCTTATTAGTTTCTGAGATCTCTTTTACAATCTCTTTTAGCTTTTTGTAATTATCATTCCAGCCCCTTACTGTATCTTCATAGTCGACAGGTATGTATACAGCTTTTGTCACCCCCTTTTCTTTATAGTGAAGATAGTAGCTTTCATGCTTCTGATCCTTCAGATAGCATTTGCATCTTTTATTTCCGCATCTTCTTTTTACCACTACCATGCTTCCATCAACAAAGGGGCCGATACCGGACAGCTTTTTAATCAGAGAGCCTCTTTTTCTTTCTAACCAGGCGATGTTTATTTTCATTCTGTATTTATTCATATGAGTAGTATATACCCTATTCATATATTTGTCAAATTTCAGTGGTGCGAAGAATTATTTTTATTGATTTATTTACCCCTGTATTAAAACCCCTGTTTTATGGGAGAAAACGGGGGTTTTAAAGGTGAGAGAAATTGTTGTTCTTCAGAGCTGACAATTCTACTGCTTAGGTTTTAATGGTTCAAATAATAAAGATGTAACTTATTAATTCTCTTAAAGCCCGGATAGGAATTCAAAAACTCTGTCCTGGAATCCGGGGATTATTTCATGCTCATAGTCAGGATACATAAGCATATTCTTCTTTGACTTTATTCTATTATATGCGGCAAATTGTGTAGACGGCGGACAGATAGTGTCCATTAGCCCCACACCCATAAGTACCTCACCTTTTATCCATTTAGCCAGATTCTTAATATCTATGTAACCCAATTTGGTAAATATATCTTCTTCTTTAAGGTGCATAGGATCAAACAACCTAAAATATGTCCTAAGCTCTTCATAAGCATTTTCAGCAAGATCAAGTTCCCAAACCCTTTTATAGTCGCTAAGAAAAGGATATAGGGGTGCCAGTCTTTTTATATTCGGTTCTAGGGCAGCACATGCTATTGTAAGTCCGCCTCCCTGAGAAACCCCAGTAGAACCCACTCTGTTCCTGTCTATTTCAGGCATATCCATGACAATTGATGCCAGCTGAGCCGCATCTAAAAAAATCTGCCTGAATAAAAGATTTTCCGGCTTGTCATCAAGTCCTCTTATAATATGGCCTTTATCTTAACATTGAGGCTTTAAGGGTATTACCTTTCACTCCTCCACTGTCTTCCGACAAGCCTCCCTGTCCCCTGCAGTCAAGTGCTGCCACCGAATATCCAAGGGATACATAAGGTAGTTTTTCTACCCAGTCTCCTGAGTCTATAGAATATCCATGAAACATAAGGACTGCAGGGTGGGGGTAATTACCTCCTTCAGGCCTTAAGTATTGGGCATGTATCCTTGCATTTCCTACTCCGGTAAAATAAAGGTCAAAACATTCTGCCCCTAGAGCCTTAAAATCTGACTTGAGCATCTCAATATTGGGATCTATGCTTTTCATCTCTTCTAGGGCCTGAGACCAGTATTCATTAAAATCTTTGGGACATGGGTTTATACCACGATATTTTTTTAATTCATCAAGCGGCATCTCAAATACAGACATCTTTAATTCCTCCGAATCTATTAAATTCATTCATGATTCCATTATCAATATTTAGTTGATAGCAGGCAAAATATATCTCTCAAGAATTTTGGAAGTTCTTACTGTAGAAGTATAATTTCCACCAGTAAAAACAATTATTGAGTTTACTTCTGGTAAGACTATGATTCTCTGTCCGCCCCAGCCGCCTGCACGATAGGTATATATATCTGATTCGGAATACTCTTTTATCCACCACGAATAGGAATACCCAAATCTTTTTGAATCTGTACCCGGAATATTAATTCCTATGTTGTTACCAAATGGAGTTGAGCTTTTCTCCACCCATTGCTTAGAGATAATTTGTTTTCCATCGTATACTCCGTTATTTAGGAATGTGATCCCGATTTTTAACATATCTCTTGGAATTCCTTTGAGGCCTCCGCCTGTCTCAAATACACCATTTTCAAATTGCTCCCACCATTCAAAGGAGTGGATTCCTAAAGGTTCAAACAAATATTTTTGAGAAAACTCCGCAATATCCATATTAGCAGCATTTCTTAAGAGTTCACCCAAAACTATCATATTGCCACCGCTATAAATAAACCTTGTCCCGGGTTCATATTTAAGAGGCCTTTCTAAAACATAATCTACGGGACTTTTATCGGAAAACCAGATTCCAATTATATTATTGGATTTGTTACTAAGATTTGCGCTCCATTCGTCCCATTTAAGTCCCGAGGTCATAGTAAGCAGATGTTCGATAGTGATCTTATCTTTCCCGTCAGCATTCAGATACTGATAATCTGGCAAGTAATCAAATATTGACTGATCGATACTTTTAATAAAACCCTTATCTATAGCAATTCCTATACAGGCTGATGTAATGCTTTTGGTAACAGAATGAAAAGCATGTACCGTAGAACTTTTGAAAGTCACCAGCTCCCCATGATGCCTGGGTTCATAATAGCTATAATGGTGGCCCGTAAAATATTCTTCAACTACCAGCCTGCCATCCTTATAAATAAGCAATGAGTGGACTTCTTTGAATTTACCCTGTTCTATATCATTTATCGCTTGTTCAATAAGTTCTTGATCAATATTTACTTCATCTATTGATCCTACCTCAATCCCATCATCGATATTTGCAGGAAGCTGGTAAGTTCTAAGAGTAGAAGGATCCTGCTTACATCCAATAGATGCAAGCACAAAAGTTAAAATCACACAAGCTGCAACCAGGATATGAAAACTAATATATTTTTTCAACAGATCCTCTTTTTATCTTATTTTCCGCAAGTAAAATTTACACTTTTCCCTTATTTTTGTCCACACTAAAATTATTATTTCAGAGATTAATCATCCACTCTCGATTTCACCGAAGAATACAGGAATAATCAGACATTATTGATACTGACAGATCTTAGCATTTTCCAAATGGTGCTTTTAGAGACAGAATTTACGGCTATTTTGGTGTTTTGGGGTGCCTTAATCATCTTAAATCTGGTAATATTAAATTACTTGTGAGGGTGATCTTTTAAATATTTTGCAGCATAAGGTGCTATATAGGGATAGGCGGAAGCGGACGGGCCAGGCTTAAAAAATCTGCCTGTATTTTCTTTATCAGATTAAGTTTGGTCCTTATCTTTTTATCTTTGATGTTTCGACTCATAAAGATATTGAATATATTTACCGCCATAAATAAAAACAGCAAGAATACCATTATGGCATTGGCGCTGTGCCGGTAGATATGCTCCGCATTCCACATGCTAGCTGTTTCCCTAAAGCAGCGGTTCTCAATATGCCACCGGGAGTGGCATACTTTAACCGTATTTTTAAGATCACCTATATTTTTAGAAACATCCAGATTGGTGGCCCACATCCAATTTACCCTCTCTATTACATCTTCCCATCCTTTTCCGTCTTTTGAGTGAACCCTCCTTGTCGTTGTCTCTTCAGATACTATGACCCTTATCTCTTTTCCATACCCATCCCAGCAGCCGGAAATACAGTGCTCCCATACCCTGTAATCCGTTTTGCCTTCCCTGTATATTTCTGGCTCTGCCAGTAGAGATAGACTGCTGGCCTCTTCAAAGAGCTGCCTTCTTTCTTCCTTTAGTACCGCAATGGTCTTTTTATGATGGGCCTCCAGCAGCTTGAATGTTTTCCCATTTAAATAAAGCCCATCTCCTATTACCACGCTGAATGCTTTTGGGTAATCCCTGCAGACCCTCTTAAGTAGCCTATAGGCACTTGTCTTTTCCCCCTCTCCGGGGAGTATAGGTTCGATATCTAAAGTAAAAGAAAAACCCTCACATGCCAATATAAATGCTACAAACTGGTGATAATACTGGTATTTTAGCTTCCCTTCCCTATCTCTTAGCTTTCGCCTCTTGCAATGTCTGCACTTACAGTAGCTGGAGGTAGTGATCTCCTTTCCGTCTATTACCCCTATCCATCTGCCATGGTGGGGGTTAAGCATCTTTGCCATTCTTGCTTTTTTATATACCTTAAGATTTACTTCCCTTATATGGTCAAGATCCATGGTATCAGCTGATCTTGCTATGGTAGATACTGAAGGAGATGGTACTTGTTGCGAAAAGTTATTAAGTGAGCCGAGGTTTGCAAGCTGCACCGAAAATATGGAGATGGCAATTTTTATAGTGGCAATACGGGGCCTTATTCTCCCATCGGCAATATTATTTAATTTATCAAAAAGGCCAAAGCAGTTGTTGGAATATCTTACTGCCCTTCTAAACATCATTTAGTCTTTTTTTCCTCAAGAAGCCTTTTAAGATTAATATCTGATACTTCTTCAAGTGCATCTTTTATCTTAAAATACCGCTCCGTATACTCTCTTGCCTTATCCTCCAATCTTCTGGGGATATATATCATCTTTCTTTTCTTCTCTTTTGTCATAGTGGCAAGGTAGAGGGACTTGTGTTTTTTACCCTCCCTTATGCATCTGCAGTTTTTGTTTCCACAAACCCTTTCCATGGTAAAGAGATTAGCATGTATGTATTCTGAGTAGTTTAGGATCCTTGAAGCTTTTGACAGAAGATCCTTTTCGCGCCTTTCCATTGCCGCTCTTTTCATATCACCAGCCTCCTATTTTGTACATGATAGACATATATCTATCATACTTAGGGCAAAAAGTCAAGAACTTCTTGAAATCGAATTTGTTTTTTACCTGAAATGGCCGATTTACAGTCTATATGGTGGTATTATTTAGAAAACTTTTTTTGGATGATTAATTTCTG
>CAYRTF010000125.1:0-562 GCA_964427165.1 uncultured Actinomycetota bacterium
GACTTATGTTCAAGGGCAAGAAGGCGGCTGCCTTTGGATGTTTCGGCTGGAGCGGTGAATCTATAGAAATATTGAATTCTTTGATAAAGGAAGCTGGTTTTAAGCTCATAGATAATGGTTATAGCTGCTTATGGGAACCGGATAGCAGGACCTTAAAACAGGTCAGGGAATATGCCAGGAAATATATTGCCGGAGGAGGGTGACCGCAGTCAGGGCCAGCATTAAAAAACCGGGAGAAAGCAAAAAATAAAAATTTTAGACATATTCCTGAAGGAGCTTCAGATCATGTTTATTTTATCAACTCTTCTATGATGCCTTTCTTCCGGACTGAATTCTGTTTCCAGCCAGATATTGATTATCTTCTCAGCTAAAAGAGGTTTTATATAATTCTGTCCCAGGCACAGGATATTGGTATTATTATGTTCCCTGGACATTCGTGCGACAATCGTGTTTGTCGGGTTTACCGCCCTTATATTTTTTATTTTATTTGCAGTGATGCAGACCCCGACTCCGCTGTCACAGATTATTATTCCCCTTCCGCCGGTCTCCGATACTTTCCTTG
>CAYRTF010000125.1:572-2635 GCA_964427165.1 uncultured Actinomycetota bacterium
TTCTTACCACTCTGGCGGCATAATCCGGATAATCGTCCCCGGGTTCATATTTTTCATTTCCCATATCCACCGGGGCGTATCCTGTCTTTGATAAATATATTCTGATATGCTCTTTTAATTTAAAACCTGCATGATCCGAACCGATATAGATAAGATTATCTTCTCTATGGAGTTTATTTTTAGAATTATTAACCCTGGTCATGATTTAAAACAAGATCTATTGTTTTTCCTTTGTCAGATATTCAAATATTAATTTGCTTACAGACATAGCAGACCATATATTTTATACCGGCCAGAACTGCCCTGTATAGATTTTCTCATAATAAATACATAAGTCCAGTAGAATTAACCGGAACAGTCTTTAAGGTCAAAGTTTAAGAGACCGATGCACTGCTTTAATTTATCATCCAGCTCCTGTCTGGAATTTCCGCCAAGATTGATAATGCCATAGCGGTAGCTCTGCATGTCCTGGAGCTCTTCTGAGAGGAGGGAGCCCTCTTTCCCATATATCTCTATCCTGGCTTCAGGAAAAAGATCCCGGACCTTTGCGATATCATCTTTGCCGGGCAGTCTTTCAATTCTTTTGTCTTCAAAAGATCTTAGGACAAAACTGGCGGCATATTTAAATTTACCGGGATTTCCCGCAGGAATTGGATCTTTGCCCAGACAGAGGTCAACCTGTATCTTATAGGTGTTTGTTCCCCCGACTTTTTCCATCAAGTCCGCAAACTGGCTGGCCATGCGGGGATTAGCTTCTATTATCTTTACTGAATCTTCTTCCGGATCGTAAAAAAATTCAATATTGAAGATCCCATTGTCAAATCCGGTGGAAGACATAAATGATCTGGCAATTCCGGCCATCCTTTTCTGTATTCCGGCAGGAAGGGAAGAAGGATAATCAAATCTTTTAAAACTAATAGTGCCGGGATACATTATCGAGTCGGTGATTCCCATGATCTCAATTTTCTTATTATACGCATATCCCTCAAGGGTCACCTGCTGTCCGCTAATCACTTTTTCTGCGATCAGGCAGTCTGCATTTATTTTGAGGTCAGAATATTTTTTTAAGAGTATGTTCAAAGGCCCGGAAAATTTGCCTTTATGCTTCCTGTATGATCCCATGAATTCACTATACTGCTCCTTATTATCTATCCTGGCGGCAAAAATAGAGAAAAAGGATTTAACGGGTTTGATAAAGACAGGATAATAGGGCGGTCCATCATATTTTTTATCTGATGCGCCGATGAGAAAAAACTCCGGTACTGCATCCGGGACCGCTCTTTTCTGGTAGATCCTGCTGTAGTATTTATGCTGGCATATAAGATTTGAAAGTACTGGCGGCCCGGGTTTTTTTAGTTTCCCGGAAAGAATACTTGCCATTATTGAACCGGGATAATCATGAGTGCCGATGATCCCATCTACCGGGCTATCATTAAAATCATCCTGGAATTTATTCATAAAAATACAGGGGTCAAATACAGAAAGGTCCTCACGCGGATTTTTACCATAAAATATGTAATTGTGCCTGTACTTTTTGTCTGCACTTATCCTATCAATTTCTCTATGGTCCCTTGCGGTAGGGCATATGATCACTATATTTTTCATAATCCTGTCAATTGCTTAGCCTGATATTCCTGATCCTTTTAAATGATTTAAAAAAGATCTTAGAGATAATAATATTTAATACTATCATATATATGGCAGTGGTTTATACATGTATTTTGAGGCAGCGGCTTCAGGGGAAATACCGCTGCCGGAAGGCAGTGTTTCGCAATACTTTTGTTTTTGTAAAAACATTTGTATTTTATATAATTATATTATGGAGAAAAAAGGAATTTGTGGAATATGCAGTGCAGGATGTTGGATAATCGCCGATTATGACAATAATGGCAGGATAACCGGGGTCCGCCCGGATAAAGGATCAGAGATGGGCATTATCTGCAGACTTGCAGAACATGCGCCGGAGATCATCTATTCAAAAGACAGGCTCCTGTATCCCATGAAGAGGAAAGGCAAGAAGGGAAGCTATGATTTTGAGCGTATATCCTGGGACCAGGCATATG
>CAYRTF010000125.1:2645-5186 GCA_964427165.1 uncultured Actinomycetota bacterium
ATAAAAGAGCAATACGGCCCGGAGGCAAATGCCATCTATACTGGTGTCGGCAGTTTTGAGCTTTCCTTTTGTGATATATATCAGCCCAGGGGCGTGGCTGT
The DNA here is from genome assembly GCA_964427165.1 of uncultured Actinomycetota bacterium. GTDB lineage: Bacteria > Actinomycetota > Humimicrobiia > Humimicrobiales > Humimicrobiaceae > M55B120. The sequence continues at coordinate 2,747 of CAYRTF010000125.1, forward strand.
TTCTTCAGCAAGCAGCGTGCTTTTTCCTTTCGGTTCGCCCAATACTATGGGAGTCGGGGCATTATGTTACGTGGCATTCGGCATGATAGCTCCCCATGTGACTATGGGCAGGATGTTTATGGATAGTTTTTCCGATATTGAAAATTCTGAGCTTATTGTGGTATGGGGTACAAATCCCGCAACGGACCTTCCCCCGATAGATATGAAGAGAATACTTAAGGCACAAATGCAGGGTGCTGAAGTAGTGGTCATAGATCCCAGAAGGACCGCTACAGCAAAAATAACCGGAGGACAGTGGGTGCCTATACGTCCCGGTACGGATGGCGCCCTGGCACTGGGCATGATAAATGTCCTTATAGAAGAAGAATTGTACGATGATGATTTTGTGACAGATTGGACGGCCGGGTTTGACGACCTGGCAAAATATACCCGGCATTACAGACCTGAGGTAGTGGAACATATAACGGGAATACCAAAAAAGACAGTGGTTTCACTGGCAAGGAGGATTGCAGGAGCGAAAGGAGCTTCGCAGCTGATGTATACCGGTATGGAATATGGTAATAGCGGAGTGCAGAATATCCGTGCCGCACTGATCTTATGGGCTCTTGCCGGTCAGCTGGACGTACCGGGGGGATTGTGTTTTTCTATGGATAAAAATAAATTTCCCATTAACAGGAAGGACCTGGTGGGAAGTCCTAATACCGGGGGACCCAGGCTGGGAAAGGATAAATTCCCAGTTTATATAAAATACAGGGATGAAGCACATGCGGCAGCTCTTCCAAAATCAGTGCTGGAAGGGGACCCGTATAAGATCCGCTCCCTGATAATACTGGGCAGTTCCATAACTACCTCCTGGCCAGATCCGGATATCTGGAAAAGGACTTTAAGTAAGCTTGATTTTCTCGTGACAATAGACAGGCAGCTGACCTCGGATTCGGCCTATGCCGATATAGTGCTTCCGGCAGCAACATATTTTGAAAATACGTCTTATATGACTTATGGCTCTGTATTCAAGATCCGTGAGAGGATGATGGAACCCCTGGGTGAAGCAAGGAGTGATGTCTTTATACTTTCAGGACTTGCAAGAAGACTCGGCTACGGCCATCTTTATCCCCAGAACGAAGAAGAGCTTTTAAATCATGCCCTGAAGGGTTCTGGCTTTTCACTTGATGATGTAAAAAAATCAGGGGGGATGGTCTCGGTAGATACCGAGATGATGCAGTATAAGAAATGGGAAAAGGGAAAACTCAGAAAAGACGGCATGCCTGGATTTGAAACTCCTACAGGAAAATTTGAGATCGCCTCCACTATTCTTGAAGAATTCGGATATGAACCGCTTCCCAAATATACTGAACCAAAGGAAGGTCCCCTTGCCCGGCCGGAGCTGTTAAAAAAATATCCCCTGGTATTTAATTCAGGTGCAAGGGTAAAGACAAGCTTCCATACTCAGTATCACGGTATAAAGGGACTCTTTAAAGACAGACCAGAACCGACAGTTATGATAAACAGCGCAGATGCAGCAGATAGAGGGATTGAAAATGGCGGCAGGGTTATAATAAAAACACTGCGCGGTAGTGTAGTCATGAGGGCAATAGTGACCAGTGATATCAAGCAGGGATGCATTGATGCAAACCATGCCTGTGGAAGTCCCATTGGGCCCGAAGCCTGGAAGAAATCAAATATTAATGATCTTACGGACCCTGAGAATTATGATCCTATTTCAGGTTTTCCTGTTTACAAGGCTCTCCTATGTGAAATAGTCAAAGCCAGGGATGACGGAGCTCCTCTGATAATCGATTCAGGAGAGATAAGATCAGATGAAATCGAAATCGCAGACATAAAGAGATCTGAAAAAACTATTTATCTGGATAATAATGCGACCACAAAAGTTGCAGGAGAGGTCAGGGACCATATGATAGACCTCTTTGATGTTTATGGCAACCCTTCAAGCGTCCACAGTGAGGGAAAGAATGCGAATAAGATAGTAGAGCAAGCGCGCCGGAAGGCCGCACAGCAGTTGAACTGTACGGCAAAGCGGATCATCTTTACCGGGTCCGGGACCGAGGCTGACAATATAGCCATAAAGGGTGTAGCGCTGGCCAGCAAAGGCAGGAAGAATCATATCATCACTTCTTCCATCGAACATCCGGCAGTCCTTAATAGCTGCAGGTGGCTCCAGACTCAAGGATTTAAGGTCACCTATCTTCCTGTTGACAAAACAGGGACAGTAGATCCCGGGGATCTTGAAAATGCTATTACCAACCGGACCTGCCTGATATCGGTAATGCTTGCAAATAATGTCACCGGCTCGGTACAGCCGGTCAGGGAACTATCTGGAATCGCTAAAAAATGGGGAATTATTTTCCATACCGATGCTGTGCAGGCAATGGGAAAGATCCCTGTAGATACTGAAGAATTAGGCGTGGACCTCCTTACGATC
>CAYRTF010000126.1:0-5131 GCA_964427165.1 uncultured Actinomycetota bacterium
TAAGTTTTTTATTTACAAGGATCTCGCCGATCTTTTGTCTTTTAAAATCTAATTCAACCATATAATACTAAAATATATTAATAAAATTATTAAACATTTTACACAGAAAATTCTATATATCTTCTTTATAATTATCAATCCTTATTATAATATATCTACGACAATATTACACATCTTAAGGAGATAATTTTTTAAAATCCTGGATATTTTTCCGGCATAAATATTTATACAGGACTCTGGGGGCCCGTCCGGTTTATTATTTATTGCGGTTTATTATCCCTGCCGAATAACCTGCACCAAAGCCATTATCAATATTCACCACAGACACCCCGGGGCTGCAGGAATTAAGCATTGTCAGAAGCGGTGCGATCCCTCCAAGATTTGCACCATACCCTACACTGGTGGGAACAGCAATAACAGGACATTCTACCATGGCACCGACAACTCCCGGAAGAGCGCCTTCCATTCCGGCTACCGCAACGATGACATTTGAATCCTGGAGCTCGTCCTTATAACTGACCAAACGGTGTATGCCGGCCACACCGACATCATATATCTTATTAACCCTGTTTTTCATGAGATATGCGGTAATTGCAGCTTCGTCAGCTATTTCCATATCTGAAGTACCGGCACATATGATAGTAATACCCTTTTTTAGCTTATCTTCATCTATATCAAGTGGCGTGTAAACTATTCCTGAAGAAAATTTCAGCCTGACATCCTTTAATTTCTTTTTAAGCATAAGGTAGACACCTTCGTCTGTTCTCGTGATCATGAGGACTTTTGAATACTTTAATATTTTTTGCGATATCTCCAGTATTTGATCTGCGGTCTTATTTGTGCCGTATATGACCTCTGGAAAATCCCTTCTGAGTATCCTGTGATGGTCCACTTTTGCAAATCCGATATCCTCAAAATAGAGGTCCTTTATATTTTTCAGGAAATCGTCAGTAGATACCTCTCCTTTTTTATAATCATCCAGAAATCCCTCAATAAGTTTATTTATGTGTTTGCTCATGCCTTACTCTCCAGATCAGATTTTTCAGGTCCAGTCATTTTATATTATGTATTTTAATCCTTTTAATAATTATGCACACATATGGTATATGCATGCATAATTAATTTTTTATTCAATTATAATTATATATCAAAAGTGGAATAATTTCCCTGAAAGGTCCGCAATAAGCACTGCAGTCTCAATCGACACAACGGATATAAGCTTTATGAGTATATTCATCGATGGTCCCACAGTATCTTTTAGAGGATCGCCGACGGTATCACCGATAACAGCTGCGGCATGTTCGGCAGTACCTGATTTGCCTTCTTCCTCGATCTTTTTCTTCGCATTGTCCATCGCACCGCCTGCATTGGCCATAAATATGGCCTGTGCAAATCCTGAGAGAAGCGTACCGATTATAAGGGCTATCACTCCGCCAGGACCAAGCAGTATGCCTATTATTACAGGTATTGCAAAAATAAGTATGCCGGGAATGATTATTCCTTTCTGTGCGGAACGGGTGACTATTGCGATAAATGCCTTTGGATCTCCCTTCTCCTTGCCTGAAAGTATGCCTTTTATCTGCTTGCGCGCCTCTATCACAACTTGATTAGCAGCTTTTCCGACTGCATTCATAAGAAGTGATGCAAAAAGAAACGGCATTATTACCCCCACAAAAAGTCCCGCAAGGATCTTCGGGTCCCTCATGAAGTCAAGCACAACATTTGACGTAAGGAGCTCGATCTTTGAAAAATAAGCCTGGCCGAGCGCAAGAGCTGTAATGGCAGCGCTTCCTATCAATATACCCTTGCCGATAGCAGCAGTGGTGTTTCCCACGGCATCAAGCTTATCTGTCGTCTTTCTAACTTTTGGATCAAGTTCTGCCATCTCGGCAATTCCTCCCGCATTATCCGCTATCGGTCCGTAGACATCTATGGCAATGGCAAAGGGAGAAGTAGAAAGCATGGCCACAGCCGCTATAGCTACACCATACAGGCCCATCTTGAAATCAGTTGATCCTCCTGAAATATAGAAGCTTGCAAGCATGACCACTATTACGGTAAGTGCCGGGAGTATGGCTGATTCCATACCATATGCCAGCCCGTTTACGACAAGTGTCGCGGGTCCGGTCTTAGCCGATTCCGCGATCCCTCTTGTCGGCCTGTACCTTGAATCTGTATATAGAAGTGTAAAAAGTCCTATTAAAAATCCTGCCGCAAGCCCGCATATTGAAGAATAAAAAAGGAAGTTAAAACCGGTTCCTATAACATATTTTACTACAAAAAATGAAAATCCCATTATGACCAGTACTGTTATCAGGAGCCCTGACAGTGTGGTGCCTGTAAGAAGGGATACCGTTGCGTTTTCCTTGTATCTTGCGACAATAAGTTTTATTACAAAGATCGCAATAATGGATGCCAGTGCACCGGAAGTGGCAATTATCATAGGAAGTATTATGGATCTTATCATGAGCGGAGAACCCTGAAAGGCAAGAAAGCCTAAAAACTCTGCAGCTATTATAGAACCTACCCAGGATTCCAGGGCATCGGCCTTCATTCCTCCGACATCGCCTACATTGTCGCCTACATTGTCTGCTATCGTGGCAGGATTTCTGTAGTCATCTTCCCTTAGCCCTGATTCAACCTTGCCTACATAATCAGCACCCATATCGGCTGCTTTTGTAAATATCCCTCCGCCGGTTCTCATGAAAAATGCGGCAAAAGATGCGCCGATCGTAAACGTTATAAGTATATTTACAACAGAGTTAAGTGTTATTGTCAGCTCTCCGCCACCCCTTCCATACCACCACAGGAGTGTATTGAACCAGAATGCGGTATCAAAGAGCGCAACAGCGGCCAGAAGAAGTCCCGAAGATGAGGCTGCGGTAAAAGCGATATTCATCGCTTCTCCAAGGCCCTTTTCCTTCGCTGCAAAAGTCACCCTTGAATTTGCTGTAGTGGATATCCACATGCCGATATAGCCTATTAAGAGGCTGAAACCCATACCAGTGGCAAAAGCGGGAATGGATGCAAACTCCAGATAGTCAAAGTATACCATTACGCCAAGAAGCGCTGTTATTACCACAAAGAAAATGGATATAACTTTTAACTGTTGATTAAGATAGGCCCTGCTGCCGGCAAATATGGCATCAGATATTTCTATCATCCTCTTTGTTCCCCTGCTCTTTTTCGATACCAGCACGGCCAATATAATGGCCAGCATGAGCGAGACCAGAGCTCCGATGAAAGGAACGATCCTGAAAAGCATCAAATCAGACACTAAAATACCTCCCTGTTTAGCTTAAAGATCATATTTATTTTAAAACCAATAAAATATCCTGATTATTTTACTTAAAATAGGATTATTAGGCAATGAAAAACATTAAATTTTAGTATCATTTCTTCGTGCAAATTAATGCACTTTAGCGGACCGTGGGGACCTTAACTTGATCTATCAGATCTTTACTTGATTATTTAAAACTCTTTATCCATAGCAATAATAGATAACTATGCTAAATATCTGTTTGTCCCGTTACGGTCATTGGATAAAAAAACAGACCATATACGCATATTGTAATAGAATATTAATTGAATGTTTTATTGCATAGAGTATTTTATGATGATAATATGATTGAAGTAATAATATTTGGAAGGAGTATTGTATGGACAGCGGAGATATTTGGGGTATTTTTGGTGGAGCTTTTGCAGTAATAGTATACATAGCAGTCGCAGTTTTAATAATTGCGTCTCAGTGGAAGATCTTTACAAAAGCCGGCAAGCCCGGTTGGGCATCTCTCGTGCCTATCTATAATATTATTGTATTGCTGCAGGTCACAAGACAGCCATTATGGATGATATTTCTACTGATTATTCCAATTGCAAATATAGTTGTTATGATCATTGTGGCTATTGAGCTTTCCAAGAGTTTTGGCAAAAGCGGCGGTTTCGCAGCGGGCCTGATCTTGCTGCCCATAATATTCTATCCAATACTTGCTTTCGGAAGCGCCGAATATCAATAGGCAGTGCTGATTCTGTATAAATGCAGTAAAGCGATATGGTGTCTTGACATCATTTTAGATGATGCTATGATGACAACATGAGAACAACAATATCAATTGACGATGATGTGATGGAACGTGCACGTGCCGTTGCAGATAAATTGGGTACACCGTTTAAGACTATCATCAATGAAGCCCTCCGTAATGGTCTGGATCAAGTGGAAAAACCGGCAAAGCAGCGTGGCTATAAAACGAAACCTCATAAAATGGGCCTCCGGGCTGGCCGTAATATAGATAATATTCAAGAACTAATGGCCCAGATCGAAGGTGAGGATCACCGTTGATTCTAGTCGATGCTAACATACTATTATATGCGGAAGATTCTCTTCATTCCCGGCACCAGGAAGCTCGTATGTGGTGGGATAACAAACTATCCGGAACTGGAGTTGTCTGCCTGTGTTGGACAGTTATATCTGCATTTATCCGTATAGGAACTAATCCGAGGGTCTTCGAGTACCCGCTCTCCCTCGAACAAGCGCTCACTCGCGTACAGAGCTGGCTGGATCAGCCTTGTACGAGGATCATTCGTCCGACCGAACGGCACTGGACCGTTTTTAAGCAAGTACTCACAGATGGCAAAACCACTGCTAACCTGGTTTCAGATGCACATCTGGCAGCTCTGGCCATTGAACATGGCTGTGAGCTTGTGTCTACCGATTCTGATTTTTCTCGTTTCCCTAAACTGAAGTGGAAGAACCCTATTGACTGACCTACTATCTTAATAGCTTCAAACCCCGGTAAAAACTTCTTCTACTTTTTTTCCCTCTCCAGATGCATGAGCCCATATATTATGGAGTCCTCAAGAGCCTGCCAGCTTGCATCAATGACATTCTCGGAGACTCCTATGGTGCCCCATGTCTTTTCTCCATCAGATGACTCTATCAGAACGCGGACAACAGCCGAGGTCCCTTTTTTCTGGTTGAGCACCCTTACCTTAAAGTCAGTAAGCTCGATCCTGGCAAGACCGGGAAAACAGCTCTCTATGGCTTCCCTCAGAGCACCATCAAGCGCGCTGACAGGTCCATTACCTTCTGCTGTTTTTATTATCCTTTTATTTCCGACACGGACCTTTACCG
>CAYRTF010000127.1:0-5098 GCA_964427165.1 uncultured Actinomycetota bacterium
TTGTAGGATCATAACCTTTTTTAAGAAGCAGATCCTTTGCGCTTTTTTTAATATCGATCAGGATCCCCTGCAGTTCAAGTGCCTGTCCGAGCCTTGACATCATAAGATCCATTATATTAAAGACTTGTTTCTCAGTGAGTTTATGGAATACTATTACTTCGTCTATACGATTTAAAAATTCCGGCCTGAACACCCTTTTTAATTCACTCATGACCTTTTCCTTTATCTCATCATAAGAAAGATCTTCGGTATCTATCTTCTTAAATCCCATAGGTGTGTTCTTCTGTATCTCTCTTGCTCCAAGATTTGAGGTCATGATTATCACAGTATTTTTAAAATCAACTCTTTTACCCTGAGAATCAGTAAGATGTCCGTCTTCAAATATTTGGAGAAGAATATTGAACACCTCCGGTTGAGCTTTTTCAATCTCATCAAGCAGTATCACGCTATAAGGTTTTCTTCTTACCATCTCTGTCAGCTGGCCACCCTCATCATAGCCTACATATCCAGGAGGAGAACCTACAAGCCTGGAAACAGAATGCTTTTCCATATATTCAGACATATCCACCTGTATGAGTGTTTCTTCCTTCTCAAAGAGAAATTCCGCAATGGTCTTTGCGAGCTCTGTCTTGCCCACGCCGGAAGGCCCCAGGAACATAAATGAACCGATCGGTCTTTTGGGATCCTTCAGCCCTGAACGCGACCGCCTGATAGCTTTGGACACGGTCTTTATTGCCTGATCCTGGCCTATGACCCTCTTGTGGAGGTCATCTTCCATATTCATAAGCTTTGATGATTCTGTTGAAGTAAGCTTATAAACAGGAACACCGGTCCAGTTTGAAAGGACCTCTGCTATTTCATTTTCATCAACGATCTCTTTATTTGTCTTTTTTGAACGGCTTTTTTGCTCTTCTATTTCCTTCTTTTCCTTTAAAAGCTGCTTTTCTTTGTCACGTAATTGAGCAGCTTTTTCAAAATCCTGCTCCTTTATTGCCTGTTGTTTCTGCTCCACAATGCTTGCAATGCTTGCTTCCAGCTCTTTGAGATCAGGAGGGGTCGTAAGTGTACGCACTCTTACCCTTGAGCTTGCCTCATCGATCAGGTCAATAGCCTTATCAGGAAGAAATCTGTCGCTGATATAGCGTTGGGATAATTTTGCAGCCGAATTTATTGCCTCATCAGTTATCGTTAAGCTATGGAATGTCTCATATCTTGCTTTGAGACCCTTCAGTATCTCAATAGTCTCAAATACAGAAGGTTCCTCAACAAAGATAGGCTGGAACCTACGTTCCAGGGCTTTGTCTTTTTCAACATATTTACGGTATTCCGTAATAGTCGTAGCACCTATTGTCTGTATCTCACCTCTTGCAAGCATGGGTTTTAAAATACTTGCTGCATCTATGGCTCCTTCGGCGGCTCCGGCCCCCACAAGCGTATGGACCTCATCTATAAATAAAATAATATTTCCACTATCTTTTATCTCGGCAAGCACTTTCTTGAGTCTTTCCTCAAAGTCTCCCCTGTACCTGGAGCCTGCGACAAGCGCGCCCAGGTCGAGCGTGAATATCCTTTTACCCGAAAGATTGGATGGTATTTTTTTTGTTATAATACATTGAGCAAGTCCCTCTACGATAGCAGTTTTCCCTACACCTGATTCACCGATAAGTATTGGATTATTTTTTGTCCTTCTTGAAAGTATCTGTATTATCCTGTCGATCTCTTTTTTCCTGCCGATAACAGGATCAAGTTTTCCGTCTTTTGCAAGCTGTGTAAGCTCCCGGCCAAACTGATTCAACATCTTCAGCGTTCTTTTCGGCACACTGCCTGCCTGGCTGGTCTTTAGACCAGAGTCAGCATAAAGTGACTGCCTGTTCAGGATCTCCTTTACCTTTCCTTTTACATTGCCAAGAGAGATCCCAAGACTGTTCAGCACTCTTGCCGCCACACCTTCTCCTTCACGGAGCAGCCCCAGTAATATATGTTCTGTGCCAATATAATTATGTCCCATCTGCAGGGCCTCCCTGAGAGAAAGCTCAAGGACCTTTTTTGCCCTGGGGGTAAAAGGTATGTGTTCATATGACTCAGAGCTTCCCTCAGTGACTACATCCTTTATTGCGGCTCTTATGCTGTCAAATGCTATATCGAGCTCCTGGAATACTTTTGCGGCAATTCCTTCTTTTTCGTCGATCAGCCCCAATAGGATATGCTCGGTACCAATATAATTCTGCTTCAGGAACCGGGCCTCATCCTGGGCCCTTACAACTACCTTTCTTGCTCGTTCTGTAAATCTTTCAAACATATCTTGATCTATTCCTCCAGTACTTTCTCTCTTATCAGGTCCGCTCTTTTTAAATCGATGTCATCATCTGAAACCGGCCCCTCTATCTCAAAATTAGAGATTATATGAGAGTCACTAATTATATTAATAAGTTCAAATAAATCAAAGTCCCTGGTTTTTTCGACAATTCCCAGATCGAGCCCGAGCCTTAAAATAGACAATAACTCCAGAGCCTCGTCAAAAGATAATATTTTTGCATATTTTAATAGTCCATAAGAACGGCATACATTATCTTTCGCTCCAAGAAGATCCCTTTTAACCAGTTTCTTTCTGAAATTTTCTTCCTCCTCAATTATATTTAAGCAAATTGCCTGCATTTCTTCAACTATCTCTTCCTCGCTCTTGCCCAATGTCTTTGAACTTGATATCCTGAACAGATTACCCGCGATCTCGGAGTTTATACCCGGAAAACCGCTTATAGAACAGCCTACCCTTGTAAGATTCTTAATAAAATCTGCTATCTCCGGACTAATTGCAATTGCCGGAAGATGCGTCATCACCGATACTTCAAGCGCTGTGCCCAGATCAGCAGGGTTTGCAGTAAGGTATCCCCATTCCTTATCAAAGGAAAATGAAAGCCTTGATTCAAGTAGCTTCTCTATCTTTCCGACTATCGCATATCCTTCTTTTATGCATGAACCCTGAGATGATGCCTGCACCCTTATATGGTCATCCCAACATAATAATACGGAAATGGCACTACCTTTTAAGGAGAGAAGGGGAGATAATAATATTGCCCTGCCCGATAGCTTTGATATAAAATCTTCATCGATATGATAATCATCAAGGATCATCTGTCTCTGCACCCTTGTAAGTCTTGAGAGCCGGTGAAAATGGAACTCAGGAAGTCCGTCTATACCTTCTATACAATCATGAATGATCCTTATTATCTGGTTTCTTTCATCAAGAGTGCTGGAAGATGGAAATTTATGATTTGCAAGATTGCGGGCAAGCGCCACTCTGGTGCTGAGAATAATGGAGTTTCCATCCAGGTTTCCGGCTTCGGATCCATCTCCTGAAAGAAAGTTCCTTGAGTCATTCATAAATATTTTTCTCCAATTGCTTTATCTCGTCCCTTATTCTGGCAGCCTCCTCGAAATTCTCTACAAAGATCTCTCTTTTTAACCTGTTCCGGAGATCCCTTATACTTTTTTCAAGCTTGATCTGTCCGGTAGTATTTTCCGGGATCTTACCCCTGTGCTCTATATTTTCATGTATGGCTTTAATAATAGGAAGCAATATATTTTTAAACTCGCTATAACAGTTTGGACATCCCATCTTGCCAAGTTTTTTTATATTTTTAAGATCCATGCCGCAGAAAGAACAGGATCTGTTCTTTCTTATCTCAAGATTCTTAAGGTTTTTTAATTCCCTTGTGCCGCTTGACTGAACTTCATCAGCTTTAAAGATCTTGTAGAGGATCTTTGTAAGGTCCTTGTAGAAATCATCCTCTGAAAAAAAGGAAAAATCCCCGGCACATCCTGCACAGATATTCACCTTTTCAACATTGTCATTCTGCACCCTTATCAAATGGATCGTAGCTTTATTCTTTTTACAAAAATCACATATCATTTATCATCACCATCTAATGGCATTTATTTTACTTAATATTTGAGGTCTTAAGAAGCGGGAACAATATCACATCCCTGATAGAGTCGCTTCCCGTCAGGAGCATAACAAGCCTGTCTATGCCTATGCCTTCTCCACCTGTAGGCGGCATCCCGTATTCAAGAGCCTTGAGAAAATCTATATCTATTTTTCCCGTTACCCTCTCCTCCTCATCACTGCTTTTTGTCTGGTTTTTAAATCTTTCCAGCTGGTCCCGGGGATCGATAAGCTCTGAAAACGCATTAGCCATTTCTTCTCCCCCTATGAAGAGTTCAAATCTTTCAGTCAGGTTTTCATTATCCGGATGTCTCTTTGCCAGCGGAGATATCTCTGTGGGATAATCCTTTATAAAGGTAGGCTGGATGAGTTTTGGCTCGACTACCGCTTCAAATATTTCATTTATTATCTTTCCGGCACCCAACTCTTTGCTGACTTCGATATCAAGATCTTTGCATATTTTTTCAAGTTCAGTGCGTTTTGTTGAAAAATCTATTTTTACTTTCCCGTAATGTTCTATTGATTCAAGCATGGTAAATTTTTGCCACCCGGATCCAAGGTCTATATTTTTTCCCCTGTATTTAAAATCCAAATTCCCTGTAGATTCTACTGCAATATATTTTATCAATTCTTCAGTCAGCTCCATCAGGTCATTATAGTCGCAAAAAGCCTGATAAAACTCGACCATGGTAAACTCGGGATTATGCTTGTAAGATATTCCTTCATTCCTGAAATTACGGTTTATCTCATATACTTTTTCAAATCCTCCTATAATCAATCTCTTAAGATAAAGTTCCGGAGCGATCCTCAGGTAAAGATCAATATCGAGCGCATTATGATGTGTAACAAACGGACGGGCTGCCGCACCGCCAGGTATAGACTGCAGCATAGGGGTCTCTACTTCTAAAAATCCCCTGATATTGAGAAACTGCCGCAATGCATTTATTGCCTTTATCCTGGTAATGAATACTTCCCTGACATCAGGGTTGACCATAAAATCCAGGTATCTCTGCCTGTATCGAAGTTCCTTGTCCTTAAGTCCATGCCACTTTTCAGGAAGGATCCTTATGGATTTACTCAAGAGTTCAAAATTCTTAACACCCAGTGAAAGCTCGCCTGCCCTCGTAACAAATACGCTGCCCTCCACTCCTATCC
>CAYRTF010000128.1:0-5050 GCA_964427165.1 uncultured Actinomycetota bacterium
ACTGCCGCCGCTCCATCCCCCGCCGCTGCTGAATCCGGAGGACTTTGTCCTTCTGGGGATCTTTACAATTTTTTTATCATGAAAACTGCAATACTTGCATGTCCTTTCAATTTCTTTCTGGCCGGATCTGGTATAAGTAGCAGCTTTGATTATCTTTGCTTTTATTGTAAGTGCCCAGAATCTCCTGCACTGCGGGCATCTTCTCTTGAAGAGATTTACAAGAAATATTATTAAAAAAATTATAATAAATACCGGAAAACAGCATATGCAACCCGTTGGGAGCCCGCTGAAATATCTTCCCGAACTTGAACCCGGAGAAGAGCCCTGTTCTTCTTCCATAGCAACAAGCTCTTCCTCACCATATATCTGATTTGAGATAGTGACCACAGCATCATATATTCCGCGGTTATAATTTTCCTTCTTGAAGTTGGGGACGATAATATCATCGATTATTCTACCTGCCTCAAGATCTGTGATGACGCCCTCGAGACCATATCCTACTTCTATTCTTACTTTCCTGTCAAGAAGAGCGACAAGTACCAATATGCCATTGTCTTCATCCGCTTTGCCGATTCCCCAATATTCAAAAAGCTCAACTGCATATTCCTCTATTGTGATACCTTCAAGGCTGTCAATAGTGACTACTGCTATCTCGGCACCCGTACTTTTTTCTACACCATCAATAAGCGCTTCGAGGTCCGAGGCAGATGCAGCATCCATAAGACCTGCAAAGTCATTGACATATCCTACATAATCCGGATAATCTATATCCTGCGCATGAACAGGACTTAAAAAACAGATAAAGCTGATACCGATAACCATCAGGAAGACTGCAGTTTTTGCTATTTTTGCCCGGCCTTTTGTTGACATATATCAATCCAACCCTAAATCGACTTCCGGGGCGATCTCAGCACCTGGTTTTGCTTCAAAGAATTCTTTTTCAGTGAACCCGAACCAACCTGCTATCATGTTTCTGGGGAACATCTTTATATATATATTATAATCACCTATAGTCTCGTTAAATCTTGATCTTTCAACAGCTATCCTGTTTTCAGAGCCCTCAAGCTGGTTCATAAGATCCCTTACGGTCTCACTTGCCTTGAGTTCGGGGGTGTCTTCTACAATTATCTTAATGTCATCAATAAAAGAACCGAGTTCCTGTGCTGCGCTTTCAAGCTCTGCAGGAGTTTCGGCACTATTAATGCCTGCCCTGGCTTCTGTTATCGCTTCAAAAATATCTTTTTCCAACTGCATATAACCTTTTGTGCTTTCAACAAGATTCGGTATTAGGTCCAATCTTCTCTGGTAGACATTCTGTACCTGGGACCACGCTTTATCGATAGCGACTTCTTTGGCAACCATATTATTTCTGGATGAAATAATATATGCTCCAAAACTCAGGCCCACTATAACAATGACCACAACTACCGCCGCCACACAGCCGATTGCTAATTTTTTACCCAATTTATCCCCCTAATTCTTTTTACAGACCTTGACAACTGCAGGTCTTATAACAAAATCATCTATCATATAGCCTTTCCTTAAAACCTCAAGAACTTTACCTTCATCCGCATCTTCAACTGCTTCGGTTACTGCAGCCTCGCAGACCTTTGGATCAAACTCTTCGCCAACAGGCTCTATAACTGTTACATTCTCCTTCTCAAGAACTTCTATCAATTTGTCATGGATCATTTTTATCCCACGGTAAAAATCATCATCTTTTTCTAGTTTCCGGCCCGCATCAAGGGCCAATTCAAAATTATCTATTATGGGAAGTAATTTAGAGACAAGATCTTTATTGGCTCTCTTTATATGTTCAAGATGCTCTTTTATCGTCCGTTTTCTGTAGTTGTCATAATCAGCCTGAAGCCTTTTTATCCGGTCGATATAGTCGTCTTCTATATCCTTGCAATCTCCAAGTTCTTTCCTTAAGACGTCTATCTCACTGATAAGCTCCTCGATCTCAAGTTCTTCCGTGATCTTCTTTTTAGAACTGCTTTTTTTTACTTTTTTTTCTTCACTTAGACTCTTTTTCATCTTTTCAAATGCAGACAATACTTCATTATCCTGTCCATTGCCGGAGTCTTTTCCCCTGTTAACTTTATCAGGTTCTTTCATGCCTCTGCCCATATTGATAAATGCACCACTTTCATCGGTATTAGTAAAAAGGTAAATACATTATATATAGGAAGAAGTCTTTTTTAAAGTTTTAATTTGAGTCAGGGACCCGGGACCGCAAGCTCAGATCCCAGCTCCCGGATAGGCTCCTAATTTCTACCGCTGCTTTTGCAGAATATATCGCCTGTAGAGACAATCTCATCAACAAAGAAGTGCCCGCCGCAATCTACAGGGACAAAATGGAAGTGTGCTACTATTTCTTCATTGTTTGCGGCAGATATGTTCTGGATCTTTACACCGATCTTTATCTTTTCACCAGGATCAATGTCCCCTATTAATGAACCTACCCTTTCAGGTTCTACTATCTGCGTTACTGTATCGGTCGCAACAGTTACAGTATCAATACCGGTAGTAAGGTCGGTCTCAGTGACAGTAGTAACCGTAGTGACAGTCATTATCCTTTTAAGGTTGACATCATTTTTTTCTGTATTTTTAGTAGTCTCAATAACTGTGACAGTCTTTGTAAGTCCGTCAGAACTATACACTGTCTCCTCTTCAGTAGTCGTAGTGCCATAAGTATTCACCCAGTCAGAGATATAAGACTCAACTATGTTTTCATCTGAATAATAATAGTTGCCTTCGCCATCCGGATCCCACAAATGTACTTCCCATAGCGGGGCTATCTCCATATCCGGATCAGGTTCCGGGCTGAGTTTTATCCAGGCCATCATGGGTTGCAGGTCCAGGGTCACATTTCCTGTATTAGTTATTTCATAATACTGATAGAACCACTCCCTGCGGCTCACTGATATATCTGTAAAAGATTCTACTTTTGATATACTGATGGTATATACAGGTTTAGGAATTGCCAGCACATTAGATGAAACTACATGGCCTGCCTTATCAAGGGTCCAGACTGTATAATAATATGATCTGCCTTCTTCTATATCTTCATCAATATATGATGTCGTACTCTTATCATTTAAAGTCACAATAACATCATCTTCAGGATATTCAGGGTTTACGCATGGGTCCTCGACCCTTACTATCTTATAGGAGCTGAAATTATCATCAATACTGGAATTCCAACTAATATAATTTGCACTGCCATTTTGATAGCCAGTAAGATTTGATGGATAAGGAGTTATAATATCTTTAAATACAGCTATGCTTTCAAATATTGGCGCTGAAATAAATCCGTCAGGAGTAACTGCCCATACAGCGACTTCATTGTCTCCAGCGCTAAGTACAATGCCGCTAAATGTAAAAATACCGGCCTGATCACTTACAACTTCTCCGATTATCTTATCATTGGCCTGTACGAATATTTTTGAATCAGGTAAATATGTGCCTCTCAAATAGATCTCCGGTTTGCTTTCACTAGTATAGTAGGCTCCATCGATCTCTGCCAGATCATCAGAATTATTATAAAGTGTGAATTCAACTTTCTGCGGAACTATAAGTTCAAGCAAAAACCTGGTGGGGCCGCTTCTCCGGCCGGATGGATCCACTGCAATAAGTTCGACTACATTATTGCCTTCGATTATTTCAACACCGTTTAAAGTTTCAAATATTCCTTTTGAGTCTACCTGGACACCATCCTGGTCCAATGTCCCATTAACATATATTTCTACGGTATTCCCGGTTTCGGCGCTACCCCTAAGGAATATAAGCTCTCTGTCACCACTGCCGAATATCTGCTCCCCGGATATGTGAGATAATACTACAGGAGCACCTACGAGCCCTTCCTTCAGCTCGCTAAGTCTGGCATTAATATCTTCTCCGGTGTCTTCCTGGGTACTGCTGTCCTGAGCTGTGGTAGAGTTTCCCCGGGTATCTTCGGTACCTGTAGAAAGAAGATCCACACCACCAGGAAAGCATCCTGTAGTATAAAAAGCTACAAGCATTACTGCAAATATTAATACAATTATTGTTTTTGTTCTTTTCATCATATTCTTAGATAAACATTTTACCAAATATTATAAATTTTTTAAATAAAACATTTATTTATTAAATAAAAGTTTTTTCAAATATTATTTTCCAACTGCTTCCCTCTTCGATCAGATAAAAGTATTTTTTATACTGTTTTATCTCTCCGTTGCGATAGGTTATTTCAAATTCAGCCACGACCTTGCTCATCTCTTGTTCATAGCCGAGATAAACTGTTTTTGTCGTCTTTATTTTATCAATTTCTTTGAGTATCTCTTCAAATTCTTCCATATATTTTTCACGGCTTACGCTGCTTTTTTCACTTGAAAGCAGGAAATTAGAATAAATATAATCCGGGTCCTTCTGGTTCAGGCATTCAAGAAAATCTATAACTGCTTTTTCTGGTTCAGTCTTAAAGAAATAGGCTATATCTATGCGGCCGTCATATTCCCTGCACCCTGATAGGGGGAATACCAATGGAAGCATAAGCACCAGCATCATCAAGCTCATAATAAATCTTTTCTTGAGAAATCTCATAATGCTAACCTTACACTCTGTATAGATCCTTTATCTTTTTAAGTATCTGCCGGTTCCTGACTTTTTCTCCCAAATCGTAATCGCCGTTTGTAGAATAGTCTTCCAGTCCCTGCCTGTCGCCGGTATCGCCTGATCCGGAAATATCCATACAGCCATATAAAGTCTCAAGAACACTATCTGATAATGATAAATATTCATAACCGCCTTCAAGGATAATGCCTATCCTTCCTCTACACGAATACTGTGCCAGTGCCGATATTGCTATCATCATCTTGCGGTAGGAGACCGCTGTCAGGCCAAGTGAAGACATATGATCAGAAAAATGGGAATCATAGCCTGCGCTTACAAGTATGAGCCCCGGGGTAAATCTTTCGACAACCGGCACCACTATATCAATAATAGCAGCTATATAATCTGGTTCCTTTGTGCCCGGCATAAATGGGAAGTTAAGATTGTACCCTTTACC
>CAYRTF010000129.1:0-2619 GCA_964427165.1 uncultured Actinomycetota bacterium
CGACTATTGCAAGAGAAATAATATTCTTATCCATAAATATATTTTAAAAGATGTAATAAATAATATCATGCAGATAGATTCTATCTATGATGTTTTCAGGATATTACCCAGAAAGTAAATGATTTTGAAAATAGAAAAGTTAATTCTCGGTTATTTTGCAGTAAATTGCTATATAGCAGAACTTAATGACCTTAAGATATTGATCGATCCCGGGACGGATTTTAAGACACTGCAAGGATTTTTGACCTCAAATAATATCAGGCCGGACCTTATAATCAATACGCACGGCCACTATGACCATATAGGCGCGGTCCCTGAACTGGTTGAAGAGTATGGCATTAATTTCTATATAGACAGGGAAGAGGAAGAGATCGTAATAGATCCTGAAAAAAATTGTTCTTCAATTTTTAGTCAAAATACACTATCATTAAAAACTTATAATTTGATAAATAGTGCAGACAAGAAATATTTTAATAGTTTTGGAATTGAGATAATCAAGACTCCCGGGCATACACCGGGCAACATTATTATTAAAATTGAAAAAAAGCTTTTTACAGGCGACCTGCTTTTTAAGGGTGCGATCGGGAGAACGGACCTTCCGGGTGGAAACTTAAGCGATATCAAAAGTTCTCTTTCAAAGCTTAAGAGACTTGATAAGGACCTTGAAATATTTCCCGGACATGGTCCTGGTACAGGTCTTGAAGATGAATTTAAGATGAATCCTTATCTTAGTAGTGATTTTTTAGATGGATGACTTCATGGTCCTACCATCAAGGAAAGGTGATAAAATTGGTAATAAACTCCCCCAGAGGGACCGCTGATATATATGGTGAAGATATAAAATACCGTGATTTTATAAGTAGTACTGTACGCGGTGTTTTTAAGACCTTTAATTTTAATGAATTGATCACTCCTGCGTTTGAATATACAGAGGTTTTTTCAAGAAGCATAGGTGAAGAGACCGATATTGTTAAAAAAGAGATGTATACTTTTAATGATAAAAAGGGAAGATCCCTTACGCTCAGGCCTGAAGGCACAGCTGCTGTAGTCAGGGCAGCCGTTGAAAGGAAGATGTTTGGTTCCGGAAATCTCCCCATTAAACTCTTCTACATGGGGAATATGTTCAGGTATGAAAGACCTCAAAAGGGCAGGATGCGGGAGTTCTGGCAGCTTGGTGTGGAAGCGCTTGGCAGCGACAATCCGGTACTTGATGCTGAAATAATATGGATGTTAAATATGATCTTTAAGAGACTGGGATTTAAAAACCTGGTATTGCTTGTAAACAGTATAGGGTGCTTAAAATGCAGGAAAACTTTTATACAGGAATTTAAAAAATACCTGGAACCCGGAAAAACCGGACTTTGCGGAGATTGCATAAAAAGGCTCAAAAATAATCCCTTAAGGATATTTGACTGCAAGGTAAACGGGTGCAGGGAAATCGCACAAAAGGGACCAAGGATCTCAGGGTATCTATGCAGCAGCTGCAAAACACATTTTAAGGACCTGACTGATACATTATCCGGTCTTTCTGTAGATTTTAAAATATCTGATTCACTTGTCAGGGGATTTGAATATTACACGAGGACCGTATTTGAAATAATCTCAAATGATCTTGAAAGTGCCCAGAATGCCCTTGGCGGCGGTGGGAGATATGATGACCTGGTGGGACAGTTTGGCGGGCCCGATATGCCTGCCATAGGTTTTGCAGTGGGTATTGACCGCACGATCATGCTGATGAAGGACCTCGGAATTGAATATGTACCGGATACTAAAAATATCAGGGCATACCTGGTATTGATAGACGGTGAGTGTAAGGGCTATATGCTAGAAATATTGAGATACTTAAGGGATTCCGGTATAAGTTGTGATATAAATTATACCTCCCGCAGTATTAAGGCTGAGATAAAAAAGGCAGAGAAGCTTGAATTCGATATTATTGCCTTTCTTGGGGAAAATGAGCGCAAAGATGATACAGTTACACTTAAAGGTCTAAAGGATTTTAAACAATATATTGTAAGTAAAAATGAAATTGTTGAAAAAATATTCGAAATAGCAGGGAGAATTTAAATATGGGAGATTCTAGATTTAAAACAGGAATGCGGTCAGATCTCTGTTCCGGGATAGATGCGGGCTTTGTCGGAAAACATGTAACCCTTTGCGGCTGGGTAAATAAAAGAAGAGATCATGGAAAGTTGATCTTCATGGACCTGAGGGATTTTTCAGGTATTATCCAGCTTGTCTTTGACCCCAATTCTTTTAGCGGAGCTTATAAATCCGGAAAGGACATAAGAAATGAGTTCGTGATACAAGCATCCGGAGAAGTAAGAAAACGTTCCGCGGAGGCAATAAATAAAAATATCCCTACTGGGGAGATAGAAGTGATAGTATCCTCGGTAAAAATATTTTCGAAATCCAAAACACCGCCGTTTATGCTGGAAAATAGGGACAGGGTGGATGAAAACACAAGATTAAAATACAGGTATATCGATTTACGGTCAGAACAGATGCAGAATAATATACGTTTGAGACATGAGATAACCAAAACGGTCAGGGATTACCTTAATTCAACCGGTTTTATTGAAGTAGAAACGCCTATTCTTGCCAAGAGCACTCCAGAGG
>CAYRTF010000129.1:2629-5020 GCA_964427165.1 uncultured Actinomycetota bacterium
CACCACAGCTGTTTAAGCAAACACTTATGTTTTCCGGATTTGACAGGATATACCAGATAGCAAGATGTTTCAGGGATGAAGACCTCCGCGCTGACCGCCAGCCGGAATTTACACAGATCGATCTTGAAATGACTTTTGTTGAGGTTGATGATGTGATAAATACCATAGAAGGTCTTTTTACTGAAATATTTGACAGGGTGCTAAAAAGAAGCATCACTGTACCTTTTAGGAGGATAACCTGGCAGGAAAGCATGGAAAGATATGGAAGTGATAAGCCTGACCTCCGTTTTGAGCTTGAATTAAAAGAAATAACCGGTATTTTTTCCGAAAGCGAACTAAAAATATTTAATAATACAGTAAGATCAGGCGGCTCTATTAAATGCATTGTAGTCCCTGAAGGGGGACAGTTCAGCAGAAAAGAGCTGGATGACCTTGTGGGTCTGGCAAAATCAAGCGGTGCAGGAGGACTTGCATGGATAAAGATCGGAAGCAAAATGGAATTTCAATCACCTATCACAAAATTCTTAAGTGAAAATGAAATAAAAGCTTTAACTGATACTTTAAACTTAAAAGCTAACAACTTGGTCCTGATAGTTGCTGATAAATTCAAAACCACCTGTGAAGTTCTAGGAGACATCAGGGTACATCTTGCAAAAAGACTCAATGTTATTGACAAAGATGCTTTTGAATTTGTATGGGTTTATGATTTCCCATTATTTGAATGGGATAAGAGTGAAAAGAGGCTCACTTCTGTTCATCATCCATTTACCCGGCCGGATGAAGCCGGAGAAAGATTACTTGAAGATGAGCCCCTAAAAGCAAAATCGCTTGCATATGATATTGTTCTTAACGGGGAAGAGATCGGGGGAGGTTCCATAAGGATAAATGAGAGCAGCCTCCAGAATAAAATATTTAAACTTTTAGACATAGATGAGAGTATGATTAAGGAAAATTTTGGTTTTCTTGTAAATGCTCTTGAGTTTGGTGCCCCGCCACATGGAGGTATAGCATTAGGCATGGACAGGATGGTCATGGCGCTTGGAAAACTTGATACAATAAGGGAAGTCATAGCTTTTCCAAAAACACAATCAGCAGTCGGCCTGCTGACAGGTTCACCGTCAGAAGTTTCTAAAAAGCAACTTGAAGATGTGCATATCAAGGTGGAACTTAAGGAAGAAACGGATTAGGGGTTTTTAGTTATCCAGCTCCTTCTTTAGTATTTTTATTTCGCCAGAAATACTACATGCGTAAGCTTGTAGATGGAAGCGCCCCGCTGGAAGCGGACAGGCGAAGCCTGAAGTAGTAAATACTATGGGCGTAAGCCCATAGAAATTTATTTGGCAGATCTCCAGAATGAAGCTGTGTGCAGCTGCAGTTTATTTTTATAGATTAGTTTTATTGATCTTATAAGACTATTGAGCATTACCCGGGCGGCCCATGAGAGGGCGCCAGGGAAGGCATAATATCTTTACCGCATAAAATGTTTTCCAATATTTTAAAAAATTCGTATAAAATTCTAAAATATTTATTATTATTGTGTTATAATAATTTAAAATATATGTAATAACTATCGTATGCATTAGAAGTACTGCATAATGTAATGTAGATTTTATAGCACAATCTCTAGCAAGCAATGTACCAGCAAATGTTATCCATATTTGTTAATAGCTATAAGGAGGTTGTGATGAAGAAATTGTACAGAGTTCTAATGATCCTGGGATCGCTAGTCGGGATATGCGCCACAGTCAGGTGGTAGGACCTTTCTACGTAAATGGGGCAGACTTGCGGCCAAACACCAATGGTAGCAAGTACGCCCCGTTTACAGCGTCATAATAGAACTAACGTGAAGCGATAGCTGGGAATGTCTGTAAAAGAGACTCTTAAAGCTGTAGGAAAAAAGTTTTCCAGGATAAGCTATATGGTACATTGAGGTTAAAATGTTCCAGCTCATAACACCCGCTCATCAAAAAGTAATTACTAAATTAGTAGAGAGCGTCAGTACTGTTGAAGTTTTGACAATTGTCGAAAATCTTGAAAATATTATCGAACAGATTAGAACAGATATTCCTGTAAGGAAACGGATCTCTTATGGCCGATACAGCATTATCAAGGAGATGGGTTTAACGATGTACCCTCTCCTCGTAAAGGCTGAAATTAATGTTTTTGACTTTGCCGCTAAAATTTTCAATGATCCAGATCATTATCAATTTGTAAGAAGCCTGGCTGTTCAGTTGATCTCAATTTATGGTTTGGAGACCAAAGAATTAGCCAAAATTTTACCGGTTTTCGAAGCCGCAGCCGCCAATGAGCATTGGGAACTGAGAGAATGTTCAGTTGGATTTGCCGGTAAATTGACTCACAGGTATCCCCGGGAAATGCAGAAATGGTACC
>CAYRTF010000130.1:0-5014 GCA_964427165.1 uncultured Actinomycetota bacterium
CCTCTACACTATATCAGCAGAAAGCAAATATCAGGAAAAGTTCAAATATGACCTTCCCGGTAATATTATTTCGGTTCAGGAAATCTTTTTAGACAAGATACTCGAAGACAGGGGAAGTTATGGAAAAAGGTTTCACTTTTCCAGAGATGCCAGGCATAGTCTTAAAGCATTGATAACAGGAAATGATATCAGGTGGGAGCCGATCTTTAAGATGATCAGAAAAAAGGTAGTCAAGAATTCTTTAGATTTTTTTATGAGCATAGATTTTTTTGATATTTTAAGGGATGCATATTCTGAGAAGTACTCAAGGGTGCCCTTTACTGATTTTTTCTGGACCATAAGATCGATGCTTCTCCCCCTCTTCTTTTTAATACAACAGCCTATCCCTGAAGCGGATCTTTACCATAGCGCATCCAATGGGTATACGGGCTTTGTGGGGGCACTGGCAAAATATATCCATAAGAAACCTTTTATTCTGACAGAACATGGTATCTATTCCCGTGAGCGGGAAGAAGAAATAATCAAATCCGACTGGGTCAGCGGCCAGTTCAAGGACCTCTGGATAAATTTTTTTAAAAACATTTCCAAAATGGTATATCAGCATGCTGATGGTGTATATACATTATTTGAAAAAAATAAGGAGATAGAGGTCGATCTCGGCTGCCCTGAAAAAAAAATTGAGATAATACCCAATGGTATATATATCGAAGATTTTCAAAAAAATGAAAACCGGGACAGGGGCAGTTTGATCAATATAGGATCAATAACAAGAATCGCTCCGATAAAAGACATAAAGACTATGGTCCAGAGTTTTAATATAGCAAAAGATAAAATAGGAAATATTAAGTTATATATAATGGGACCGACTGATGATGATGAAGATTATTTTAATGAATGCCTGCAGCTTGTGGAGAGACTGAAGCTAGAAAAGGATATTCTATTTACCGGCAGGGTAAACATAGGTGAATATATAGGAAAGATGGATATTTTGATCCTAACAAGCATAAGCGAAGGACAGCCTTTTGTGATACTTGAAGGAATGGCTGCCAGAAAACCTTTTATTGCCACGGATGTCGGAGCATGCAGGGAATTAATATACGGGCATAATGATAAATTTGGAAAGGCCGGGCTCATTACGCCGATGATGAATCCCAATCAAATCGCCAATGCAATTATGAAATTATGCCAGGACGGGAATATGCGGGAAGAAATGGGAAGAAATGGAGAAAAAAGGGTAAAGCAGTATTATACGGCAGAAAAATGTATTAAAAGTTATAAAAATTTGTATGATGGTTTTTCGGAGTGATTGATATATGGCCGGAATAGGATTCGAATTAAAAAAATTATTTAAAGAAAAAGGACTCATCAGCAATATCAAGGCATTCCTTTATTCTGTTCTTGTATCACTCGGACCCTTTATATTGTGTACCTTCATGATCGTAGCCATACAGCTTCTTCTTGTCTTTATGGATGTTCCTGTTGGGCAGAAAGAATTGTTTATCGCCACTGTTATTTACGCTTTTATATTCGCACAGATAATCACCAGCGGCTTTACAATGATTGTTACACGTTTTGTATCTGATATGCTTTACAGCAGAAAACTGGACCACATACTTCCATCACTTTACGGGATAATGACTGTTGTCATAACTTTAGCAGCAGTTCCAGCGATCATCTTCCTATGGCGGTCCCCTATTCAAACCACTATAAAACTTTCAAGTTATCTGCTTTTTATGGAACTTATAATGACCTACCTGATGATGGTATATCTATCAGCAATAAAAGACTATATGAAAATAGTCAAATCTTTTGTATGGGGGGTTTCTTTAACACTGCTCTTATCTTATACTTTTTTAAAGTTTTCACCGCTTGATGCAGTATTTGGAATGCTCCTGGCCATGAACCTTGGGTTCCTCCTTATAATCAGCCTTCTTTTTTCATATCTCAGAGGTTTCTTTAAGGTGAAGTCCAGCCCCGGCTCCTATAAATACTTCTATTTTTTAACTTATTTTGACCGGTACTATTCACTTTTTTTTATATCGTTTTTTTATACTCTGGGATTATATATACACAATTTTATTTTCTGGGGAAGCCATATAGGAGTAAAGATCTCCTCGACTTATATATATGCACCCTCATATGATGTTCCTACTTTTTATGCATTTCTTTCAATAATGCCTTCAATGGTGGCTTTTGTAGTATCGCTTGAAACTTCTTTTTATGAAAAGTATAGGACCTATTATTCTCTGATAACAGGTAAAGGAATCTTCTCCGATATAGAAAATGCAAGAAAAAATATGTCCTGGGTACTCTGGAGCGAGATCAGAAACATAATGGAGATACAGATCTTCTTTTCACTGATATTTTTGGTAGCAGGTTTTTACCTGCTACCCCGTATGGGGCTATCGGCATTATCTTTTGATATCTTTCTTATTCTTATACTTGGAGCATACTGTAATATAATATTGCTGGTCATAATGCTTGTCCTGTTATACTTTGAAGACCGCAGAGGGGCACTTTTTGTAACTGCAACATTTCTTATCTCCAATGCATTATTTACAGCCGGCACTCTATTGCTGGGGGAAATGACATATGGCCTGGGTTTTTTCTTTTCAGCGTTTTTATCACTAATAGTAGCTCTAATAGAACTCAGGATATACCTGAATAATATTCATTATCATACCTTCTGCGGACAGCCCGTAATCCAGAAACAACAGACTGGGGTATTCGGGAAAATAATAGGTTTTGTCTATCGTAGAAAAAACTAGGAATAATCCCTGACCTGGATGCCAGGAGCCTGTCCGAGGGCCAGATTTATTGGCGATCCGCCTGAGTGCCCCTGTGTCTCTTTATCCTCAGGAGAGTCAATATCTTTTTAACTCCAAAAGAAAGAATAAAAGCCAGGGTCAGTAAAAGTATTATGGTTGCACCCGACGCCATATCCAGCATATATGATATAAAAAGACCCCCTAAGGTAAGAATGATCCCTGTTATTATCGAACTGATGATGATGCTCTTAATATTATAGGTAAACTGCCTGCATATAGCTGCGGGTATTGTAAGAAGAGCGATGACCAGTATTATTCCTACTATTCTTATCAAAAGGACCACGCTCAGGGACACCATCAGAAGAAGCATAATGTAAAAAACATTAGTAGGTATGCCAATAACTGCGGAAAATTCTTCATCTAATGATATTGCCAGAAGTTCTTTATAAAAGACTGCTACCAATATTATCACAACAAGATCAAGCGCCAGCATTATAAAAAGATCAGTAATGGGGATCGTGAGGATATTGCCAAATAAATAACTAAAAAGATCAGGCGCATAACCAGGGGTAAGGTTTATAAATATTATGCCAAGGGCCATCCCTGCTGCCCAGAATATTCCAATTGCTGTATCTTCGCTTAGCTTTCCTTTCTTGCTCAATGCACCTATGGCAAAAGCGGAGGCCATGCTAAACGGAACAGCAGCTATAATAGGATTTATCCCTAAAAAATATCCAAGTCCTATCCCTCCAAATGTCGCATGGGAAATACCTCCCGAAAGCAATGCTATCCTTTTTACCACCACGAAGGTCCCAACAATACCGCATGCAATATTTACAAGAACAGCGGCAATAATAGCATTCCTAATAAATGTATATTGAAATAACTCGATCATCATTTATCCCTATTATGCATTTTGCTATTACCAGACTGCCCGCCAGGGTCCTCAAAGTGTTTTTTAAGTACCCTGTGAGGCACTCCATGAGCTATTGCTTCTACCGGGCATCCATATGCCTTTTCAAGTTTTCCAAGACTTCCCTCCTTCAGGCCATGATAAAATAATCTCCGGTTAAGGCATGCGACTTTCTCAATATAAATCGAAATAGCACCAATATCATGGGTTACGAATACGATAGCCATTTTTTTTCTGAGTTTGGCAAATAATTCATAGATCGATCTCTGCATTTCAGGGTCAATACTTGCCAGCGGTTCATCCATAAGTAATAGTAACGGTTCCCTTACTATGGCCCTTGCAATAAGCACTCTCTGGAGCTGTCCTCCGGAAAGCATTCCGATATGCCTTGAACTAAGCTTCGATATCCCCATAGTGATAAGAGCTTTTTGAACAGCCTCCCTGTCTCCAGGAGTATACCCATGTGCCATGCCACCATATCTTCCCATGAGAACCACGTCATAAACACTGATAGGGAATCTCATATCAAGGCCGGGATGCTGCTGGAGATAACCTATGAGTCTTCTTCCCTTTTCCGGTGCTTCTCCCATAATCCTTATATATCCTTTTAAGGGTTTTATTAGTCCAAGGATTATTTTTATAAGGGTGGTCTTACCGCCCCCATTTGGCCCGATAATGGCCATAAAATCATTTTCCATGATCTTCAAATTAATATCTTCAAGCACAGGATCGCCATTATATGAAAAGTATATGTTTTTTAGATCTACGATCTCCCTGCCCATAAGACACAATACCTTCCTACTTCATACTTTTTTCAAAAGCTTCTGCTACTTTTACCAGATTCTCTATATAATCCTTTGCAAGCGGGCTTATAAGCACCACATCGCCCCCTATCCCATCTGCTATTACCCCGGCACTTTTCAAACTAAACTCAGGAGAGGCAAAAATGATTTTGATATCTGAATCTTTTGCAGAATCAATAATGCTTACTATATCCCTGGGAGAGGGCTCTTTACCCTCTTTTTCAATGACTATCTGCTCTAATCCATATTCTCTGGCAAAATATGCCCAGCCTGGGTGAAATACAATTATTTTTCTCCGGCTTTTCCCCCTGAGGATCTCCCTGATCCTCAGGTCAAGTATCTCCAGGTCATTCTGGAAATCTACCTTATTATCATAAAAAATACTCTCATTTTCAGGATACAGCTCTGAGAGACCAAGATAAATATTTTCAACCATAACCGAAGCATTCACTGGAGATAGCCAGATATGAGGATCCGCAGCACTTCTATTGTGATCATCCTCAATTACATCATATGGCCCTTCACTATCC
>CAYRTF010000131.1:0-4979 GCA_964427165.1 uncultured Actinomycetota bacterium
ATTATTATATAGATGTGGATCTGTTGATCGGTGATGACCAAAAAGGGCTTATAGAAGAAATTAAGAAATTTAATCCTGCATGCAGTTTTCCCACGATGGTAATTAATGAGAGGGACACAATTGTCGGTTTTGACGAGGACAAGATAAGGGAGAAATTTGAATAATGGGAAACAGCCAAATAAATAATAATGACATCGATAAACTTTTTAATAGACTTGGCAAAGATGCTGTATCGTCAGGTTATAACCTTAATCCAGATACTTCTTTTACCAAAAGTCTTGTCAGGGGACTTCTGATAAATGAGAAAAGGTATGGATATGAAGCATGCCCATGCAGATTAGCCTCAGGAAATAAACAGGAGGACCTTGATATTATTTGTCCATGTGACTACAGGGATCCTGATCTGGATCAGTACGGAGCATGCTATTGTGCTCTTTATGTCGATGAGGATATAAAGTCGGGAAGCAAAAAGGTAATGCCGATACCTGACCGCAGGTCCATTAGAGATGAAGAAAAAATTGATAATAAAAATAAGATCGGAAATACTGGTTTGAAATATCCTGCTTGGAGATGCAGGGTATGCGGCTATTTATGTGCAAGGGAGAACCCTCCGGCGGTTTGTCCTGTATGTAAAGCAAGAAAAGAAAGATTTGAGATATTTGTAGGCAAGTAATGATATTTATAAGTCTTAGAAGTGATACCGTTACGGAACCTATATTCATAATGCTAAAGATCAGGCATGCAGCCAGGATCTTTAAGAATTTTTTTAAATGCTTTTAGTTAAAAATATCATCTTTTTCTATGATCTGTGCAAGCGTAAGCTTGTTTTCACCGAATTTATTTGAAATGGTGTCGATTGCTTTGGTGAGGTTCTCATCTCTTGAGCGGTTAGAGGGTATAAGGCCTTCAAGCAAAAAATTTTCCTTAAGGCCACTTATAGAAACACCTATAAGCCTTATTTTTTTTCGTTCAAGATCGATATTTTTAAGAATCGATATTGCAGATTTTTGAATATCAAATATTCCATAAGTGTATTGTTTAAGGGTTACTCTTCTGCTTATAGTCTTAAAGTCAGAGAATCTGACCTTCAAAGCCACGATCTTTCCCCTGTAACCTTTAAGACGCATATTCCTGCTTATATTCTGCGAGAGAAGAAGAAGGGTCGATTTAAGAATGGAAAAATCATTAATATCCCTGCGGTATGTGATTTCTCTTCCTATTGATTTGACTTCATGGTTTGGAACTACTTCTCTGTTGTCTATTCCATTGGCCAGGTTAGAAATAACCTTTCCCAGTTTACCAAACCGGGCTTCTATCAGGTCTGGAGGAATATCTGCCAGGTCACCAATAGTGTCTATTCCCATAGATCTCAGCTCTTTTTCTGTTGCCTGTCCGACACCCCATATATATGAAACGGGGAGAAGCTTGATCTTTTCTATTGCTTCTGGTGTATTGTCAAGAACTGTAAAACCATTGGGTTTTCCCATATTTGAAGCCAATTTTGCAAGAAATTTATTTGGACCTATTCCTGCAGATGAGGTAAGATTTGTATCCTCATATATTTTATCTTTCACTTTCCTGGCTATCTCCAGGGCATCTCCAAAAAGTTTCTCACAACCTGTTACATCAAGGAAACCTTCGTCACAACCGATAATCTCAACAAGGGGGGTGAATTTAAAAAATATTTTTCTGATCTTTGCAGATTCCTGGAGATATTTTTTCATATTTACCGGAATATATATTCCGCCGGGACACCGTCTTCTGGCTTTTGATATAGGCATACCGGAATGTATGCCATACTTTCTGGCTTCATAAGAGGCAGTAGATACAACTCCTCTATTCAGGGGGCCGCCAACTATAAGAGGCTTATTCTTGTATGGGGGATTATCCCTTTGTTCTATCTGGGCAAAAAATGCATCCATATCTACATGGATTATTTTTCTTGGTTTTACCATACCGGACCGGTTTCTGCCATGATGCCTTGCTCTAAATTTTCTTTTTTAAAGTTTATATAATTATATCGAACAAATGTTCGCTTTACAATAAGTTTTCAGATACTTTTTTGGGCAGTAGGACAATTGTTGGAAAGAGAAAAAATTTTCAAGTATGCCATTAGGTACTCTTAATTACTCCTGTCATATAGTACAATAATATAAGGCAGACCCTTAAAGGACGCAAGGGCCTGCCGCCTGGAATGTATTTTCAGCCCAGATCACGGCATATCCTTCTATAGATAATTTTTTTATAGATAATTTTTCATTGATTTTTTTAAAAATATCTCTATAATGCTTAAACTTGGTTAGTACTTTTAAAAAAGTGCTAATAAATTTATTAAAATCTTATGTTTTGTAATTTAAAAAAAGGTAAAAATGACAAATAGATATAATATGATTATCAATATATTATTCTGGGTACTCGTCTCAGTTTTAATATCTCTTGCAGTGATTATCGTACTTTCTCAGAATGATCACATTGATTCTTTTCTGGTAAAGACAGAGACTGAAATAGTGGTAGAAAAGGAACCTTTGTATATAACCGATGTCAGAGAAGTAGAAAAAGAGATCGAGTGGTTCTATTTTGTTGCAACTGGCTATAGCGCAAATGACCCTCTGCAAGGCACCAGCAACATAACAGCTACAGGCAAAGAGATAAAAGAAGGCATGATAGCTGTAGATTCAAATATCATACCCCTGGGAACGAGAATTGAGATAAAGGATATGGGTGTTTTTATCGCTGAGGATACTGGTGGCAAGATAAAGGGTAACAGGATAGATATATATTTCGATACAAAAGAAGAAGCAAAAAAATTCGGACGTCAGACAATATGGGTCAGGGTGCTGGGAAACAGTATTGAATTGGTTGAAGCGCTTGACAGCTTGAAGTAAGAATGATCAATATAAATAAAATTAATGTTTCTGCCTGCACCAATAGTGGGTTAAAAATCTAATAATACAATAACCTGTTTTATGAGCAGGCTCATGATGTATTGCAAATCCATACATAAAAACCCCATTTCCACAAAATAATAGATCCCTGTATTGGCCTTATTGACCTGAGTTTATGGATCAAAGCAGTTATGCAAGATAGTAATTGATAAAAAAAGAAATTCTTTTAAAATATACTAATCAGCTCAAGTAGCAATAAATGTAATTTAGAGCAGGAAGAACGGGAGAGAAATGAAGATAAAAAAATACCTTCTTTACCTACTGATCCTTATAGTAGCTGGAGCGATAGGGGTAAGCATCTTTTATACCATGAGAGATAGGAATAATACAGATATAGCATCTGTATTACAGACTGATACAGAAAATGACCTGGAAACTAGTGAGAACAAGAATGATGAGGTTGTGCCGGATGAAAATAATGGTACTGCTGAAGATATGATAGAGGAGGATAATGAGGGTATTGAAAATTATTATATCAGCGCTTCCGGGGAATTTAATAATTATGGCTTTATCTGTCCTGAAGGATGGACGCTCGAAGAGAGTAATGGCGGAAGTAGGGTAGTTTTAACAAATACCGGAGCAGGGTCTTCTTATGTTGAGAGCATAATGATAATGGTAGAAAAAATAGACAGCTTTAAGTCTACAGATGAACCAGAAGGGATAGTTGAAGGATATATTGCATTGTCCGGGGAAGATCCAATTGGTGGAGAACCTATTATGAAAAAAAACATAGAAATCGATCAATTTGATGCAGAGATCACTGGATATACATATAGAAGTGGATTTTCAAAAAATGGTGATGATCAGGAAACTGGAGATGAAAGCTATACTGAAGAAATAGATATGCTGACATATGTATCCGATGGTGATCATATCTATATAATGAAATATATGAGCAGCGGAATAGAAACCGGACCTGCGCAGGATTCTTTTACGGGCTTTTTATCGACTTTTTCTTTTGAAGGCGGTATTTCACAGACAAGGGAAGAAGACGGCAGCTCCTCGATGAATATATTGATACTTGGAGTTGACAGTGGCATGGGAAGGGAATGGGGAAGAAATAGTGCAAGATCAGATATTAATATGATATTACATATAAATCCTGAAACTCACCAGTCCACTATTGTCACAATACCAAGGGATCTATGGGTACCCATAACCGGACATAATGATGGCAAAATAAATGGCGCCCATGCAATGGGCGGGCCTGAGCTCGCAGTCGAAACTTTTGAAAATTTTTCAGGACTGGAGATCGATAATTATATTATTACCGATTTTGACGGTTTTGTTCCTCTCATCGATTTTCTGGGTGGTGTCACCATAGAGGTAAATGAAGATCTTGCTGATGGTTTTTCAGGATCTTATTTGAGTAAAGGTGTTCACCATCTTAATGGCGAACAGGCTCTGGCACTTTGTAGAAACAGGCATCGAAAAGGAGATGGTACTACTCCTGGCGGAGCATGGGCAAGGGAACGGGAAGCCGCAAAAGTCATAAAAGCTCTTTATGAGCAGAAGACCACGCTCGAAAAAATAATTGCCCTGCCGGCTTTTGGTAATTTCCTTCTTAAATATACTTGGACTGACCTTGATTTTACAGATATGTTAAAACTTCTTCCAGTGTTGGGGAATTTAGACCCAAACGATATAAGCATAAGGGGAGTACCCTCATACAGCCAGATGATAGGGAAAGCCAGTGCTGTTGTCCACTACGAAGAAGAGACGAAGCAATTATTTGAAGAAATAGCTAATCAGTAGCATTGATCAGGATAAGAGTTTAAAGAATAATTGACTTTTAAAAAAGAAGTGGTTAATATTTGTTTTGCTAAAAAAATGGTATTATTTACTGAATCGGGCGGAAGTAGCTCAGCTGGTAGAGCATCACCTTGCCAAGGTGAGGGTCGCGGGTCCGAGTCCCGTCTTCCGCTCCATTTTAATTTTATGACTAATCTTTAGGATCATGCTATTTGAAAAAGACATGATAAAAATAAAGTTTGATGATCTTGGTGAAATAGAGGTCCAAAAAGGTACCTCTGT
>CAYRTF010000132.1:0-3348 GCA_964427165.1 uncultured Actinomycetota bacterium
CAATAAGGAATATCCGCAGAGACAGCAACGATGAATTCAAGAAGATGGAATCAAACAGTGATATTACAGAAGATGACCTCAAGCTTTCCCAGAAAGAAGTTCAAGACATAACAGACGGATTCATTGTTAAGATAAACAATGCCCTTGAACAGAAGGAAAAGGAAATAATGGAAGTGTAGGTAATATATATTGAAATTGTTTTCTTCAATACTCGCTTCAAAAAAGTATTCTTCACAGGACAAGATCAGAAAAAGCAATATCCCCAAACATGTAGCAATAATAATGGATGGAAATGGCAGATGGGCCACAAAACGTCATTTGCCCCGGTCCGCCGGCCACAGAGCAGGAGTGGAGTCATTGAGGGAGATCATAAATGCATCTATAGAGATCGGGGTGGATTATCTTACTGTATACTCACTTTCCAGCGAGAACTGGAAAAGACCGGAAAGTGAGATAAAATTCCTGATGAAGCTGTTTCTTGCAACGATCAGGAATGAATTAAGACTTCTTATGGAATACGGGGTAAGACTCAGATTGATAGGCGATAGAGGGTCGCTGCCGCCGGAGGTAGTGGAAGCATATGAGGAAGCCGAGAAGAAGACATCGGAAAATACTAAGCTGAATTTTAATATTGCGCTTAATTACGGGTCACGCCAGGAGATTCTTGATACGTTCAAGATCCTGGTAGAGAAAATAAACAGTGGTGAATTAAATATCAAAGATATTAGCATAAAAGACTTGTCAGATAATCTTTATACTAAAGGTATTCCCGACCCTGATTTTCTCATAAGAACAAGTGGCGAACACAGGATAAGTAATTTCCTTTTATGGCAGATATCTTACTGCGAACTTTATTTCACAAAAGTCTTATGGCCCGATTTTAAACGGAAACACTTTATAAAGGCAATAGACGAATACCAGAAGCGGAACAGGAGATTTGGAAAACTTTGACAGGCGGAGATATTAGATGATCGTTTTACAGTACTTGCTGGCCATAATAGGCTTATCCTTAATAATAATAGTCCATGAATTTGGTCATTTTATTTTTGCCAGAGCCGGAAGGATGTATATACATGAATTCTTTATAGGTTTTGGCCCAAGGTTATTTAAGTTTAAATCCAGAGCCGGTACAGTCTATGGCCTTAAAGCGGTACCTGTCGGAGGCTATGTAAAAATTATGGGTATGGACCGCAATGAAGCCATTCCGGAAGATAAGAAACAGATGTCATACCAGGGTAAGCCATTCTATAAAAAATTTTTTACAATATTTGGGGGAGCAGGTTTTAATGTCATATTTGCCATAGTGCTTATAGGGGTATTTCTTTCAATGGGCCTGTATGAGCCAGGCACCACTATTGAATATGTACAACCGGAAACACCTGCTGCGGTCTCGGGGCTCCAGGTGGGTGATAAGGTTATCGCAATAGATGGAGAAAAGATCGGGACATGGGATGAATTTGCATCATTGACGCAAAGTAAGCCAGGTAAAGAAGTTGTCTATACTATAATAAGGGACGGCCGTGAAATTAAAGCAGCTGCTATTCTCGATACGGTTGAAGGCATGGGGTATCTGGGAATAAGTCCCGAATATGTGAAAGTATATATGAGTTTTCCGCAAGTTACAAAGGAAAGCTTTGTGATGACATGGGATATAATAACTACTTATGTTAAATTATTTGGAAAACTTTTTACCGGACAGATCCCATTTGACCAGGCAAGGCCTGTGTCTCCTATAGGGGTGGTCAGTATTTTCCAGCAGTCGATCTCGATGGGTATGCAAAATTTCATTCTTTTTCTTGCACTTGTGTCCATCCTGATAGGGTTTGGAAATCTTCTTCCGATACTTCCGCTTGATGGAGGCAATATAGTACTGCTTGTAATCGAGACGATAAGGAAAAAACCTATACCGCAAAGGGTTCTTGAAATAGCAAATTCCATAGGGATATTCTTAATGGTTGCGGTACTCATCACTGGTTTTGTATTTGATATTATCAGTCCTTTTGATCTTAGTAATATGTAGCTGGAAACAGACATGGAAATACAGAGAAAAAAAACAAGAAAGATAAAGCTTGGCGGATTAGAGATCGGGGGAGGAAGTCCTATTTCTGTCCAATCGATGACAAAGTCCAAAATAAGTAATACTGCAGTAATAAAAAATGAAATAAAGGAACTTATTGATCGTGGTTGTGAAGTTATAAGGATTGCCATTCCCGATGAAGAGGCTGTGCGGAGTATAAAGAAACTGGTCGATGATAAACTTTTCACAGATGTCCCGGTTGTGGCAGATATTCATTTCGACTACAGGCTCGCCCTGGGGTCCATAGAGGCGGGAGTTGATGGAATAAGGATAAATCCTGGAAATATTGGCGGAAGCGAGAGAACGGCAAAAATCGTGGAGGCTGCAAAAAGTTCCGGCATTGCCATAAGGATCGGGATCAATTCCGGATCTATTGACAAGAAGATGCTTAAGAAAAACAACGGGGTACTCAGGGATTCAATGGTAGAGAGCGCAATGGAGAACATAAGGATCATGGAAAAACTTGGGTTTTATAATTTTAAGATATCAGCAAAAGCGTCTTCGGTATTGGATACGATAAGTGTGTACAGGGCAATATCTGAAAAAACTCAAACACCTCTCCATCTTGGGGTTACGGAATCCGGCCCGATGTTCAGGGGAAGCATTAAATCCTCAGTGGGGCTCGGAGTTCTGCTGGCCGATGGAATAGGGGATACCATAAGGGTCTCGCTGACAGAAAGATCATGCGAGGAAGTAAAGGCAGGTTATTTAATACTTTCGAGCCTTGATCTCAGGGCCAGGGGTGTTGATATAATATCATGCCCCACATGCGGCAGGACCAGGGTGGACCTTCCTGAAATTGTAAGAGAAGTTGAATCGATGACGGACGGAGTAAAAAATAACCTGAAGCTGGCAGTGATGGGATGTATTGTAAATGGCCCCGGAGAGGCAAAGGATGCTGATATTGGGATCGCATTCGGAAAATACAAGGCTGCATTATTTTTTAAAGGTTCAGTCTTAAAAAGAGTCAGTAAAGATATAATAATAGATGAGTTCAGGGAAGAATTGAAAAAACTAATAGAAACTTAAGGAGAATAGAGGTTTGAAATATTCACAGGGTTTTATCCCGACTTTGAAAGAAGATCCCAGGGAAGCAGAGATAGCGAGCCACTCACTGACGCTCCGGGCCGGACTAATACGGAAAATAGCTTCCGGGATCTATGCGTTCCTGCCTGCAGGTACAATAATGCTTCACAAGTTCGAGAAGCTAGTCCGGGAAGAAATGAACAGGGCGGGGACAGTTGAACTATTTATGCCGGTCATGAAGCCTT
>CAYRTF010000132.1:3358-4888 GCA_964427165.1 uncultured Actinomycetota bacterium
CTTCGGATCTCTGGAAAAAATCAGGGCGCTGGGATGAATATGGACCAGAGCTTTTCAGGCTGAAGGACAGGAGTGAAAGGGATTTTTGCCTTGGTCCCACACATGAGGAGCTGATAACGTACCTTGCCTATCATGACATAAGGTCCTACAAAGACCTGCCCCTCAATCTTTATCAGATACAGGTGAAATTCAGAGATGAGATAAGGCCCAGGTATGGACTTTTAAGGGCAAGAGAATTCATAATGAAAGATGCATACAGTTTTTGTGAGGATGAAAAAGGACTGGACAAGATCTATAAAAAAATGTATACGGCATACAGCAGGATAGTTGAACGGATGGATCTCAAATTCAGGGCCGTAGAGGCAGATACGGGACTTATAGGCGGAAAATCCTCTCATGAGTTCCTTGTGCTTGCAAGCGAAGGTGAAGAGACACTGGTGTATTGCCCTGATTGTGACTATGCCGCAAATGTGGAAATGGCCGGTTTTAAAATAGGCGGAGAACCAGGAGATGATGAGGCCCTGGAAAATTCCGGGATAGAAGAGGTATCGACTCCGGGGACCACCACTGTGGAAGGTCTTGCCAGCTATCTGGGCATACCTGAGAAAAAGATAGTGAAAACCATTCTTCTAAGTGATGATGAGAAAAATGTATATTCATTCTTAACAAGGGCGGACCACCGGCTAAATCTGGCAAAAGCTGAAAAACTGGTGGGTAAAAAACTAATGGTTTTCAAGGATAGCGATGATGATCCCAGGTTTACTATAGGATACGTAGGTCCTGTCGGCCTGGATAATATAAAGGGGATCTATGGTGATAATTCAATAAAGGATATGAAAAATTTCATCACCGGCGCAAATAAAATTGATACACATTTGAAGAATGTCAATATAGACAGAGACTTCAAAGTAGATGATTTTGGTGATTTCTCATATCCGCTCAAAACGGATGTTTGTATAGAATGCGGCAGCAGGCTGCAAATAGAAAAAGGAATCGAGATAGGCCATATTTTTAAACTCGGGAAAAAATATAGCGAAAAAATGGGCGCCATGTTTCTTGACAGGGACGGCAAACGGAAACCATTTGTAATGGGATGCTATGGTATAGGCATTACAAGGATCATGTCTGCTGTGATAGAGCAGCTCCATGATGAAAAAGGAATAATATGGCCGCCATCGATAGCCCCATATCTCGTTGATCTTATTGTCACCACTTCCAGGGACAGCGCTATGAAAGATGCTGCTGATAAACTATATGATGAACTTAATAAGGCGGGGATTGAAGTACTGTATGATGACCGCAATATCAGCGCCGGCATGAAGTTTAAAGATTCGGACCTTCTTGGAATACCTTTAAGACTGATAATAGGGAAAAAGTATCTTGATACACAGATGGTAGAGGTGCAATTCCGGAAAGATGGCAAAAAGACAGAGGCGGCTCTTGACGGCATAATATCCTTTATTGAAAATTTTAAAACCAAAAATATAAAAAAGTAAGTCCCTGTATGGAAAAAGCTGAAAAAAATATCCG
>CAYRTF010000133.1:0-4672 GCA_964427165.1 uncultured Actinomycetota bacterium
TTGGCTATCTTATGCGTAGAAGCCTGTCGGGGATAGACAGCCAGCATTTTTGGGATCTTATGGACGCACTTCCGGTAGAAAGTATCCCTGATGTGGAAGCAGATATCCTGTCAAATGTCTTTAAAGTATATGGCATTGAAAGCGACAGCCTGTTTTTTGACACCACAAATTTTTTTACATACATAGCCAGTACAAATACAAGATCTACTATTTCCCAACGAGGCAAAAATAAGCAGAAAAGAGGTGACCTCAGGCAGGTGGGGCTTGCCATGGTAGTTACAAAAGCCGATATGATACCGCTATTTCATTTTACATATAGAGGCAATATGAATGATAGCCAGGTTTTTAAAGAAACTGCAGATAAGATAAAGATAAGGCTTAAAAAATTAGGGCTAGACCAGGATAGGCACACAATAATCTTTGACCGTGGAAATAATTCCAAAAAAAATCTGGATATAGTAAAAAACTTAAGGCTTTACTATGTCGGAGCGCTTACACCCTATCAGCATAAAAAACTCATAGAAGATGCAAGGGGCAGCTTTAAAGAGATAATTGTCGGTGGCAGCAGCTTAAAATTCTATAGAGACAGGCGAACAATCTGGGGTCAGGAAAGAACCATAGTTGTATTTATATCCTCCAGGCTAAAAGCCGGTACAATACGGGGGATTTACGGGTCTCTTGAAAAGAAAGAAAGACAGTTAGAAGAGCTGAGAATAAGCCTTGAAAGTAAAAGGGCAAAAAAAAGAGATGAAAAAGAACTGGAAGAGATAGTAGCAAATATCGTAAAGGGGCAATATATAAAAGATATAATAGGCTGGGAGCTAAAAAAGGTCTCTCCCGGAAGGTTCAGGCTTAAATATTTTGTAGATCACAAATCTCTTAAAGAGATAGAAGACGGTCTGGGATTTAGAATAATAATGACAAACAGGCACAGCTGGTCCACTGCTTCAATCATTGAAGCCTATCATGGCCAATCAAAGATTAAAAATGCTTTTAAGAATCTAAAAAATCCATATCATCTTACCGTAAAGCCGCAGTTTCACTGGACAGACCACAGTGTTGAGGTCCATATGTTTATCTGTGTTTTAGGATATCTTCTGGCTTCAATTGCGTGGCGCAGGGCAAAGGCTTCAGGGTTTAATACAACACTGGATACGCTACTTGATACTCTAAATAATATAAGGCTTGCCACAATGCTTGAAGATCCAAAAACTTCCGGTGCAGTCAAAGCCATATATAAGTTAGAAGAGATGTCTGATGATGAAAGTGCACTTATGGAAGCGCTTAAGATCAAGGATCTGCATAATAAGCGCCTGCAGATAAGTGGTGTTGGTATATACAATTAGCATGGCCTGAAACCCTTATAAATACAGGGTTTTAGGGGAGTTTTCTTAAACTTTGTAATAAACTCACGCTGGGATATTCTGGTAAATGAAATAATCTTACAAAAAAAATTCAAAGAATGTGAAGATGGTTCAAGATACGTTCCTCACTTATCTTTATTTTACGGGTTTATCGGCCTGCTTATGGCTACTGCTTCGGCTCTTCTTATTTATTTTATTGTGCCTGCTCAAACTGAATGGAAAATAATTCCAAGATTATTAGGGATTATTTCTGGAATAGCCCTGATGTATGGTTCAGGATATTATGTATATATAAGGGCCGCTAAAAAGGATACTTATTCTAAATACTCGCATTACACAGACTGGATTTTTCTCCTATTGATGTTTTCTGCAGGATTAACAGGCTTTTTTATGGACATCTTCAAGCTTTTTAACCTTCCGATAGTGGCATACATTGCTTTTGCGGTACATCTAATAATTGTTTTCAATCTGTTGATCACTGCACCTTTTACTAAATTTGCGCATGCTCTATACAGGCCCATCGCCCTGTTATTGTCAAACCTTTATAAAGATGGATAATATATGGATTTTATTCTTTAAGCGGGTACTTCCAAATTATTGTTGGACTCTACAAATAGAGCTTAGAGGAAATCTTTTAATGAGCTATTATGCCTGGTGTTCCGTAATTTACAAAGTACTTTAAACTCGATCTGCCTGATTCTTTCCCTGGTCAGGTTAAATTCTCTGCCAACTTCCTCCAATGTCCTTGGAAGACCATCCAGGAGTCCATATCTCAATTTGATAATTTTTCTTTCCCGGTCCTTCAAAGTGCCCAGGACTATCTGGAGATGTTTCTGAAGCATGGAAAAGTTCGCAGCATCAGCAGGAGCTTTAACTTCCGAATCTTCAATAAAATCACTGAGCCGGGTTTCATCACCTTCACCTATTGGAGTATCAAGCGATATCGTTTCCTGGGCGATCTTCCTGATCTCCCTGACCCTATCCGGTGTAACATCTAATAGCTTTGCAATTTCTTCAGAACTGGGTTCTCTGCTAAGCTTCTGGAGAAGCTGTCTCTGGATACGGATATACTTATTAACATTCTCAACCATGTGGACGGGGATCCTGATCGTTCTTGCCTGGTCCGCGATAGCTCTTGTTACCGCCTGCCTGATCCACCAGGTTGCATAAGTCGAAAATTTAAAACCCCTTTTATAATCATATTTATCTACTGCTCTTATAAGTCCCAGATTTCCTTCCTGAATAAGGTCCAGAAACAGCATGCCTCTGCTGACATATTTTTTAGCAACACTTACAACGAGTCTTAAATTTGCTTCAATGAGCCTGCTCTTGGCAGATTGGTCTCCTTTTTCAATTTTTTTTGCAAGCTGAACCTCTTCTGCTGCTGTTAGAAGCCTTTCTTTACCAATTGCCTTAAGATACATCTTAACAGGATCATCATTAAATGGTTTTACAGCTTGAGCATTTTTTATTTTCGGGGATATACTCAAAATCAACTTTCTCTGTAGTAAGTATTATATTGTGTTGCCCATGCGAGTGTCTTAAAATGCAGCAGTCCCAGTGGTAAGCCTACTGCATAGGGCATGAGGCCAGGTCTTTTAAATAGGCTCCATAGGAGCAAGCTCCAGTAGTAATGTCTTCCTTTATCCCTAATGCCCAGAAACCACAAAGAGGAAACTAAGCCCCTGATATGATAAAAACGGATTTTTGGCGGTTTAACTTTTTTCGGTCTATATTCTCTTAAAAATGTTTTTATTCTGGCAAAATAAAATCTGGGGGAATAAATAGTTGCCAGCACCTCTAAATGGCCTTCTATAAGTGTGTTGGCATTCATTATTGGAATAAAGTTCAAATCAAATAGTTCGGAAGTATTTGATTTGCTGCCGTTTTTATTATCTATTAATCTGTTGGTCTTTTCCAACCTATCGTGCAGTCTGCTTTTAGGTGAAACATTAAGAAGGCCTACCATTGCTGCAACAATTCCACTTTTCTGGATAAAGTCGATTTGATTCTGAAATACAGTCTCTTTATCACTATCAAAACCAAGAATAAATCCTGCATTGACTTCAAAACCCATATTCTGCATTTTTTTAACAGATTCAAGAAGATTCCTGTTTATATTATGATATTTACCGCATTCTTCCAGTCCATCAGGATCCGGGGTTTCTATACCAATAAATACAGTTGCAAAACCGGCATCTATCATCATTTCCATCAATTTTTGGTCATCTGAAAGATTTATTGATACCTGTGTGCTAAGGGCAAAAGGATATTTTCTTTCTTTTTGCCACTTTATAATTGCCGGTAGAAGTTCCTTTTTAATTATAGCTTTATTTCCTATAAAATTATCATCAACAAAAAATACACCTGCCCTCCAACCAAGCTCATACACCGAATCCAATTCAGCAATTATCTGTTCTTTGTCTTTTATCCGGGGAGTTCTTCCATTGAGATGAACTACATCACAGAATTCACAGTTAAAGGGACAGCCCCTGGAAAGTTGTATGCATACGGAATTGTATTTAGACAGATCAATAAGATTCCATGCAGGTATGGGAGCTTTTTTTATAGATGGAAATCCTTCCCTTGAATATAGCTTTTTGAGATCATTATTTTCCATGTCCTTTATAAGAGTGGGGATTATTTCCTCTGATTCACCTAAAACAAGTGTATCTATATGGGAGAATTCCTCCCATCCTGTTGTAAAAAGGGACCCACCGGCAATAACAGTCTTGCCAGCCTCATGAACCCTGGCGACTACTCTATTAGTGGAATGTTTCTGGCCTATTATTGAACTTATAAGTACATAATCTGCCCATTCTATA
Source organism: uncultured Actinomycetota bacterium (assembly GCA_964427165.1). GTDB lineage: Bacteria > Actinomycetota > Humimicrobiia > Humimicrobiales > Humimicrobiaceae > M55B120. Next base: position 4,190 of record CAYRTF010000133.1, read on the forward strand.
TGTTCATCCCTTAAAGTGTCACCACAATTCATATCAATTAGTTTTTTCTTCCAATGATCTGGAAGCATTGCTGCAACAGTTAAAAATCCAAGTGGGGGATATGCAGCTTTTTTACCCAATACTTTCAGGACTTTTTTAAAATTCCAGAATGTATCTTCATATTCAGGATAAATAAGTAATATATTCATTAAACCTTCTTTTAGTATGCTTTAAAAAAAATGATTTGCCGTTTAGTTGATAAACAACAAATCATTTTTATGAAGAATTAAATTTACACACAGATCCTTCTAAAAACCTTTATGTAATTCTTTTATTTAATACCTTCCACCGAAGCTTCTATCAGATCTTGGCTTCTGTGGACGAGCTTCATCAACTCTTAAAGTTCTTCCTCCGAAATCTGTTTCATTCAAAGCTTCTTTTGCTTTTTCAGCTTCTTCTGAACTTGACATCTCAACAAACCCAAAACCCTTATCCCCGATGCCA
>CAYRTF010000133.1:4682-4871 GCA_964427165.1 uncultured Actinomycetota bacterium
CAAACAGTTCCTCTAATTGAGCATCAGTTGTAGAATAAGTGAAATTACCTACATATAGTTTACTACCTTGCATACATACCTCCTTTAAAAAAATAATTTCCCTAAAAGCTTGATAACATTTCTTTTGGAGAGGTATAGAAAAGTAGTGGACCGCTCTAAATAAAACATCATTAAACAAAAGAGAGCCTT
>CAYRTF010000134.1:0-4764 GCA_964427165.1 uncultured Actinomycetota bacterium
GAGTTACACTAAACTTTTGAGGAAAGTGTCTCATTTTCATTGACAATTACGGAAAATTCAATATTCTGGAAGTTGAGGACCAGCTTAATGAGGAATATGAAAAATGGGACAAAGAAATGTCTAAGATGCTTAAAGATATCGAAAATAGCAAGAACCGTTTGCGCTCTCTTGGGACCAGGGAAGACACTATAGAGCTACAGAGTACATATACTTCACAGTCGGCATTTATAAGGAGGATGTAATCGGAGGCGGAGCTATCTATGCCCTGGTTTACGGCAGCGGCAAATCCCCTGTTCTTATCATTGGTGATAAGCTTGATATCGGGATAGTTTTTCCGGATATGCCGGTTGGTACCATCAGTAGAGGCATTGTCCACTACTATTGGTTTAAATCCATTATCAGGAGGATTATTATATATTGAATCAATGCATTCGGATATATATGCAAGACTATTGTATGTGACTATTATTATATTTAACTTTTTTATTATATCTCCCAATGAATCTATGAGTTTTCTAAATCTTTTAAAGACTTATTCGATTTTTCGTCAAATGAAATCTTTGTTTTTAATTTCTTCAGTCTTTCTATGCTCTTTCTTTTGGTATTTCTTATTTCAGCATCAATCATTCTGGCAGTTTCGATATCAGAAGTCTTAAAACTGTCCATTGATTCCTCAACATCTTTCATGAATAAAGGATCTTTTGATGCAGCTTCAATTTCTTTTCTAAATCTTTTTTCCTTTTATTCATAATAAAACCTGGTCCCATCTGAATTTTTATATTTCTTTTTTAATTTTTCAAAAACTTCTTCACTATCTATCATGGGAATCCCCTGTTCTATATGGGCTTCAGCTTCACCCAGTTTTTCATAGATCTCATTTATGTGAGTCTGGTTCTCATTCATATTGTTTCTTGCAAAGAACCTCAATCTTTTTTGTAATATACTTTATTGAAATTTAGCATTCTTTATAAATTCTGTAAATGGATGTTCTTCTGGGATCTTTCTGATTGAAATTCAGTGCTTCAATATATTTCTTAAAAATGCTATTTTTAGCACTTTTAAGAAATATTATGGTAAGAATTTTATTATATTAAAATACGATAATGTTATTTATTGTTAAAAAAATAACTTCATATTCTCAGGAATGATTTTAAAGATTATAATTACTTGAATAATATTTCTGATATTATTTCCTCAAATACAGCGCTTTCGGATTTTTGGATAATATCCTTTCAGCAAAAGTGACCGCATCATCAAAGGTAAAATAACCTTCACTTATTTTTTTATAAAGCACCTCTGCTACAGACTTCCTGGCCACAGAAAGAGAGGCATAGCTCGCCTCCACATACCTGCTGTCACCACCGAAACCGAATATCTTACTGGAGGGAATAAGCTCTATGGCAAGATCAAGTATATTCTTATAAAGGGTCCTTGATATATAGGACATCCAGCAGAAGTTAAAGTAGCAGTTGGGAAGAGATTTTACCATACACAGGAGCTCGTCAGAATAAGGATATCCGGTATGGAAGAGGTCGAACCTTGCCTTTTTATATTTAAGTATCAGGTTTACCAGCTTCCTGGGATCGGCATTTGTGATATCGTTTGGTGCACCGGCCAGGATACCAGTATGTACCTGGATGGGAAGGCCATATTCTACCGCTCTTTTTATTATATGGTGGACCATATAATCCTGGAAGGGCTTTAGCTTATCCAGTCCTATATGCTCGCTTCCCAGCCAGTTATGGAGATTGTATTTTGGGGACTTATATATTTCTTTAAATGACTCTTCCGCCTGACTTTTTGATGTCTCTTTAAATTCAAGGTCCCTTATATATGCCAGACCTATCTTTATTCCGTATATATCATCAAGCCTTTCCTGGATCGATCCGTCTATAAAGCTTATATAGTCATCAAAACAATAGATATTGGCACCATTTTTCTGCAGTTCTAAAAGAGCTGTTTCTGAATTTATCATTAACGGTTTATCTATCCTTAGGACAGGGAGGAAGTAGTCATAATCAGGCTTAAGCTGCTTTATTCCTGTCATATCTACCACCAGGTCAAGATCATTTACTATATATTCTATATTGGCCTTATCTTTTAATACCTTATTAAAGTAGCTGCCATTCTTTTCCTCTTTAAGCTTTTGGCTTACTTTTACAGTTGTCTCATAATTTACTTTATCTGCTGAAAAGAGGTCTTTTAGCATAATAAGGGCAGATCTTGAATAATTGGTGTTTTTGGCAAGATCCCAAACGGAGCTAAATGTTTCCCACTTATCCTTTAGGCTTATTTTATTATCCAGCAGTTTATTTAAATCAGACTGCTCCATCCCTGCAGATAAAAGATCTCCTCCGATATATACCAGAAAGATGTCATAGAAGTCGGTGTCTTGCTCTTTCCATTCCGATTCATAGGTTAAGTGCTCATGGGTGTCAAAGACCTTTATTGCATCTATGGCGGTTATTAGTTCTTTATATAGATTTCTTTCTTGCATGTTTTACCTCTTTTAGAGCTTTAGTCCAGCAGTTTTTTATTTATTATCACTTTTTGCTTTATGAGTCTTTTCTGCAGCTTGCTTATATCAAACTTTCTTAAATCGCTGCTATTACCGATAGCCATTGCAGCCGCAGTGCCAGCTATCTCCCCGGTAAGAGCACATACCCCGATAGCCCTGGTGACATCCCATCCGTCACCGGATGCTGAGATACACCTGCCGGCAGCTATAAGGTTATCTGTTTTTACTGCAACAAGCGACCTGTAGGGTATTGAGTATCTGGGGCCGGCTTTCCTCCAGTCCCCAGTCATACCTACAGTATCTTCAAAGTATTTGCCTTCATCTTTCCCAGAAAGCACATATTTCCCATCAAGCCTCCTAGTCATCCTGAACTGAGGTATTGTTGGAAGCAGAAAGGGGTATATATCTTTGTTTGTAGCTCTTTTCTTTTTAATCTCTGAAAGGATGACCTTCCTTCCCATTATGCTAAAATCGGTAACATCTCTGTGGTCATCTCCTGAAAAAGTCCTTCCGGATACTTCGCTATCGAGATTAAATTTATCAATATGCCTTTTGATGCCTCTTCCATCATAATAATATGACCAGGCGGATAGTCTGTTATCATCCATGGATACGGTCTTCTCTCCCGCCCGGTGGCATACATCGGCGTCACCAGTGGCATCTATCACATATCTTGCCTGGACTGCACACCTGCCGCTTTTATTCTCAATAATGATGTGGCTTATGGAATTGTCATCTTTTAATACATTACAGAACCTGGTGTCATAAAATATTTCTACTTTATCTTCCAGCAGAAGTTCCTCCATAGAAAGAATAAATGATGCGGGATTAAAGACTGCCATATATCTTTTCCGGGTACCAGTCCCTCCATCTGGATTATCCTTCCATATTTGCGGGATCCTTCCCGTACCATATTTGATCGATGCTTTCAGCAGCTCCTCTGCCAGGCCTCCCATCATTTTCCTGCCATATCCGTCACATAGCGGCAGGTAATACCATACCAGACCCAGGGTAGCCAGGCCGCCAGGGCAGTTTTCTTTTTCAATAAGACAGACTTTGGCACTATTCCTGGCTGCCGCTATAGCTGCAGCTGAGCCGGCCATGCCCGAGCCTATGACTGCTACATCGACTTCGCTTATAACCGGTATGTCTCTAGAAGGTTCTTTTACTGTATTTATTTTATTTTTCATTTATTACTCAGTAATAATACCATACTGCATTTAATATTAGAGAGTTTTAGCCTTTCTTAAAATAAACTTTTTGTGCAGAGCTTCTAATTCAATCAATTTATTCCGAGGATTGGATCTATACTAATGGGAGGAAGATCGGAGGGTCTTAAGGGGATTTAAGATATGGATTCATATATAAAAATTTGTGAATATGATTATTTCTTCCTCCCAGGACTAATATATATTTATGATAACTTTAAACTCCTCCTATTTACCCAATTAGTCTTTTCTTATCAGGGCTTAGAATCAGTATCCTTACTAAGCCGCTATCTTTGGCTCTTTTTAGCACCCTGCTTACTTTGTATCTCGATATATTTAGCCTCCTGGCTATGCTTTCTTGCTTTAAGTCATCTATGTAATATAGCTTTGCTACCCTATGCTGAAGTTCAAGATTATATGACATTTATCATCCTCCTTTGGACCCATTTAACTAATCTTCTTCCATCTCTTCCAAAAATGTCTTCTTGGCATTCTCAAGATGAATGGAGGCAGCCTTTATAACTTTCTCCCTGTCACCCTTTTCAAAGCCTTCTATTATATCCTTATGCTCTTTGCTGGTCTGCAGTATCCTTGCCTTTGAGTATCCATATGTCGTCCTTATAAAGGTAAGTATGGTATTTGTCCTTTCAAGTACCCCCAGGGCTTCACTGTTGTCAGCTATGTCATAATGTACCTTATGGAAATCCCGGTTGGCCTGGATTATCTTTATGGAGTCTTTTTCATCTATTAGGGAGTCATATAAATCCTGTGCCTTTTTTAGATTGCTTACCCAGGAAAGGTCCGTAATTTCGCAGGCTTCCTTTACAAGTAGCATCTCAACTGCATAGCGTAGGTCGCATATGTTTTTGACAAATTTGGGCTCCATAGTTATTACCTGGGCTCCCCTCTGGGGTATTATCCTTATAAGGCCCTCGCCTTTAAGCTGCTGCAGGGATTCCCTTATGGGCATCTGGCTGGTGCCAAGCCTTTCAACCAGGTCCTTCATCTTAAGCTGCTGGCCCGGTTTGTATTCACCGT
>CAYRTF010000135.1:0-4732 GCA_964427165.1 uncultured Actinomycetota bacterium
CCCATATGCTATATTATAGAATAGTCATCAGCAGGAAGGCAGGCGGTCGGCCCGGTATGCTTGTTTTATTTAAAATAGCTTTACATATATTAAATATTTCTTATAATGCTATATCGTTTTATTATATCAGAATAAAAAAATACAAGTGATAACTGGAGGAGAGATAAGATGAATATTTACGAAAAATCCCTGGCGATGCATAAAAAACACAGGGGGAAAATAGATGTAGTATCCAAGGTAGCCACAAAAACAGAAGAGGATCTCTCCCTGGCATATTCTCCGGGGGTTGCAGAGCCCTGCAGGCAAATATTTAAAGACCCCTCCACCCTGAATACCTATACATCAAGGGGCAATATGATAGCTGTCGTATCCGACGGTTCTGCAGTTCTGGGTCTGGGAAATATCGGCGCGCGCGCGGCCCTTCCTGTAATGGAGGGTAAATGTGTTCTCTTTAAGAATTTTGGGGGAGTATCAGCATTTCCAGTATGCCTGGACAGCCAGGATGTAGACACTATAGTGGATGCAGTAAAACTGCTTGAACCTTCGTTTTCCGGTATAAACCTTGAAGACATATCGGCTCCCCGCTGCTTTGATATAGAGGCAAGGCTAAAGAAGGAGACCGGCATGCTGACATTCCACGACGACCAGCATGGTACGGCAATAGTGGTGCTTGCCGGACTTTTTAATGCATGCAAGCTGCTAAAAAAAGATATAAGGGAGACGAGGATAGTAATAAATGGGGCAGGGGCAGCCGGTACCTCCATTGCAAACCTCCTAAACTATATAGATGTAAATGATGTAATGATGTGCGACTCTAAAGGAATAATCTATCAGGGCAGATGGGATCTGAATGTATACAAGCAGGAGATCGCCGAGATCACTAATCTAAAAAACACAGAAGGCAGCCTTGCTGACGCAGTGGCAGGGGCAGACATCTTTGTAGGAGTATCCGTAGCAGATGTATTGACAAAAGAGATGATAACTGAAATGGCAGATGACCCTATCATATTTGCCCTTGCAAATCCTGAACCGGAAATATCCCCAGAGCTTGCCAGGGCCGCTGGAGTTAAGATAATGGCAACAGGCAGAAGCGACTTCCCAAACCAGGTGAACAATGTACTGGCCTTTCCCGGAATATTCAGGGGAGCGCTTGACGCGGGTGCAGATGAGATAAATATAGAGATGAAGCTGGCTGCGGCAAAAGCGATCGCAGATATAATTTCAGATAGGGTGAGCCATGACTATATAATACCAAAACCGTTTGACCCGGAAGTCATGCCGGCAGTGGCAGCTGCCGTGGCAGAATCTGCAGTTAAGACAGGATATGCTGAGGCCGGTACTGATATAGACAGGATAAGGGCAAAGGCTGAGAAAATAGCCGGGAGTGGGACCTGAAAACTGTATTATGATGACAGGGGATGTTTATAAGTATGGTATTATTAAAATACTGCTAAACAGGCGGTCAGTGAAAGGTTTCTTATGGCACAGGCAAAGATAGATAAATTTGAAGTATTTTATTCGGAAAAATTTATAGATTTTTGTTTTAGGTCTTACAAAGATATGCTGCCAGCCCAGCAGTGGTTATCAGAGTTGATAAAACGTGTATAGATATACACATTGTTCACATTTAAAGCTTTTAGCAGCAGCCACTATGGCATAGATAGAAAAGAATAGCCAGAGAGGGAAATAAAGGTTCATTATATTATTGGTAATAATACTGATATTAGATAAGGCTGTTCGATACAATAAGCTTATAATTATTTGACAACTTCCACATTATAATTAAAAATCATATTAACAAGCAAACAGGATTTTGTAAAAAATAAGGTTCTTGCATGCGGACATCAATATTCCAGGGAGGAAAGAGGGAAACTTTGTAAAAGGATGTGTTTTGCATGAAGTCAAGATATTTAAAACTATTTGATGTATTTTTATTTTTTCTTATTATAATCCTGTCAGCATTATTATTTTTTTCAACTCAGTGTAGCATTATTAATAAAAGATCCCCCAGCTATTCAGAGATCAGCTTTGCTGCAGAAGAGAATATTGATATTAAACAGAATAATAAAGAGTTGTCTGAGAAAAAAACCATGAAAATCCTAACCCAGAATACTATGCTGATTCCTTTTAGTTTTGTAGCCCCGGCATTTAATGAGCGGACTGGATGTATTATAAATATGATCCTGTCTGATTATGAGATCGTCTGCTTGCAGGAAGTATTCAATGGAAGCAGCCAGGATAGGATCATCTCCTCATGGAACGATATGATCAAACGGAATATAAACGATGGAAGATCAGAGCAGTGGCAGGATGGCTATTTCAATAGCTGGTATTACTCTCTTCCTGTGCAGGATAAAGATATGTGGCACTCCCTAAATGATGCTCAAAGCATTGAGGTACTTGAAAATAATAAAAATTTCTGGGGTGTAAAAATACTGGACAGGAGAGTAAATGATATAGAAGCAAAACTAATATGCAATCCGTATTATATTATGGGTCCCGACCGGGGGCATTTAAATATCAGGCAGGATGGAGGCCTTATTATTCTGTCTAAATATCCGATAATAGAATGTGGTGCAATGACCTATTCATCGAGCAGTGGTTCTGACAGGCTGGCCAATAAAGGTGTGATCTATGCACGCGTACAGGTCTCTCCGTTTAAAGGAGATTATCTGCATATATTCAACACGCATATACAATCTCACGGATATAGCGAGACCAGGATGAAACAAATAAGTGAGCTTTTGGATTATATCTCTGATATTATAGAATCTGACAAGGACTATATTCGTCCGGTGCTTATTGCCGGTGATTTTAATGTACCGGCTGAAAAACCTGATAATTGGATGGAGCTTGCTGATATAGATCCTCCTGAGGCCGGAAATACAAACAGAAGTGCTTATGTCAGTGAAGAAACAGGTGAGTATGCCAGATTCAGAGAAATAATCGAAAAATTTCCTTCTGACCACTTAAATGCTATGCATAGTGTATACCTGATAGACAGCTGGCATGAATCAAAATCACAGGACCCCGGCTTTACCTGGATTGGAAAGGACTGGGTAACCGGCAGTAAAAATTCTTATGGTGATATTGGCAATCAAGTAGCTATAGAAGATGGCGGACCTGAAAGGATTGACTATATATTTTACTATAAAGGAACTGATAATATCCATATTGAGCCAATATCTGTATCCCTGGTTCCAGATAGACCTGATTTATTATATTGTTTTGATAAGAAACCATGGGAAGATGAAAATCAGTCATCATATGACTGTATGGAAATATACCAGGTGGGCGATTGTGTTTATAAAAGCTATACGGTTTCTGATCATCTTGGAATCGAATTGGGCTTTGAAGTTAATTTATATTAAGCATTTGTCCTGCATTAGAATTTTAAAATACTTCTGAGATATAGATCTGGTTAATTTAGAAATAATCTTATAAATGGCCTGGTTAAATAGCACAGGCATTAAGAATGGATGTATTTGCAAGATCCAATACGATTCTTTGTTATGGGATATAATTATTTACCAATCCTATAATATTGTTATAATAAAACAAATAAATTTATTTAGAAATGGGGATAATATGAATAAAAAATTTCTACTAGTATTGATTTTAGCGGTTATTTTGCTTCTTGGTGTATCAATGCTTTTTAGCGGTTGTGGCAGAAGAGCCAGAATAGTCCAGGCCATAAAAGAAAGAGGATCAGAAAATGCTGAAGAGGAAAGTATTGATGAAGATGCGGACGCAGAAGAAGTTTCCGGAAACGGGGATATTGATGAAGATGCGGACATGGAAGATAAAGATACTGATACACAGGAAGATATTGACGATAATGAAGATGTTGATATGCAGGAAGATATCAACGGGGACGAAGATGCAGAAGAAGTTATAGTTGATGAAGAAGAAATAGAACAGCCTGACGATGCCGGACAATTTACTGATGAAGTTCCATTTGCCGGCTCTGAGTCCGGAAATATCATCGGAGGCATAGCTTATACAGATCCTGTTTTATACCCGGGGGATAATGGTAATGATAACCTGGAAGTAAGGGGTTTTATAAGCTTTGATATATCAGGACTGACAGGTGCTACAGTAATTGAATCTCATATTTCGGCAACAGCAGATTCTATCTTTGGCAAGCCATTCGATACATATGGGCCGCTTATCATAAAAGCTGTTTATTGGGGTCCCAGAGCAATTTCTCCTGATGACTATGACCTGGATGGAGTAGAGCTTAGAAACATTACAAAAAAGAATTTTGGGATACAAAATAGAAACCTGAAAGAAGATCTTCAAAGAGCAATTGACAGCGGTAGCGGAAGATATCAGCTTATTTTTTATTTTGAGATGAATGGAACAGATGGTGACGATCAGGCTGATAATATAACCTATTACCTGGAAGACATAATTTTTAATATTACTTATATTCAGTAATAGCTGGAGCTGGCTCTATAATTATTGTAAATTGAATTTAACTGCCGGAGTTTCTTCTCTTCCTGAACCAATTTGTACAAAGTGGCTGTGCATAGTGTACGAAGATAGAACCAGAATTGTTGGCTTAGAAGGGGATATTTTTATACCAAAGTCGGGTTTTCAGGGTTAAAATCGATCAACCCCCCCCCAGATTGACTAAGGCACATAACTCCTGTAAATACTTATTTTATTGTTTTTTCCATACCCTATTTTAAATCAATAAGATTATAAACAGTTTTATTCCCAGCACTCG
>CAYRTF010000136.1:0-4710 GCA_964427165.1 uncultured Actinomycetota bacterium
GCCATATATTGAGACTATAGGGATATTTAAGAGGATATTGGATATACCAATGGTCGGGGTGTTTGAACCTTCATTTCACTGGACGATCCCGGAATTCAGGAGGATATCCGGACTGCCATGGGACTGGCATGAAAAAGGCGGGATAAAAAAACATGGTTTTCACGGATCATCACACCGCTACCTGGCAGCAATGGCCTACAAACTGATGGGAACAGAAAATATGAACCTGGTAACTATTCATCTTGGAGGAAGCAGTTCCATTACAGCTATAAAGAATGGGGAGGTTGCAGATACAAGTATGAGCTTTTCACCAAATTCAGGACTTCTCCAGGGAACAAGGATCGGCGATATAGATGGGACCTCTCTTCTGTATGCTATGAAAAAATTCGGGCTGTCTATCGAACAGGCACAGGACCAGATATCAAATAATGCCGGGCTCCTGGGCACTGCCGGAATCGGCACTGATGATATGAGAGAGATCATTGGCGCTGCGGAAAAAGGTAATGAGAGGGCAAAGCTTGCACTTGACCTATATATTGATGGGATAAGAAAATATATCGGATCCTTTTCCACAGTACTTGGGAGCATTGACTGTATAATATTCGGCGGTGGTATCGGAGAGAAAAGTACACTGATCAGGGAGAGATGCCTTGAGAATATGGATTATATGGGCATAAGACTCGACCTTGCCCGGAATAAGGATATTAATGGACAGCTCGGTATAATATCTTCTGATTATTCTGTTATTTCAAAAGCTAAAATATATATTGTGCCCACGAATGAAGAACTTGTTGTTGCACAATTTACCAGGAAGGTCGTTGAAAAGGGAAGGGACCTCACACCTGAAGAAATGACTTTCAGGCTCTAGCCGTACGTCCACGTTTTAGAAAAGCTCCTGGAGCTTAAGTGATTATTTTTAGGTAATCGCGCATACGGCTGATCGAAAGGTCATAACCCAGTATTTCCATTGCTGCAAATAGCGGGGGACTGACCTTTTTTGCCCAGATAGCTATCCTTATTACTTCGGCGATTTTTCTAAAACTAAGTCCCAATTCTTCTGAGAGCTCCCTTAAACTGCCTTCGATATCAGATGAGGTGAATCTGGATTTAAGGGGCTCCAGGGCCGATATTATTTTATTTAATACTGGTACTGCATCCAGGGCCTTATTGTTAAAATAATCCCGCATCTCCTGATCATATTCTAAAATTGTAAAGAAAGGACCGAGCCATTTGCTGCTTTCCTTTATGGTCTTTACTCTCTCTTTTATATGAGGGGTGATTCTTTTTATAGTTTCCTCGATTCCCGGTCCGCCTGTAAGTCTCTTAAGGCCTTTTTCTGAATCAAGATAGGTCCTTACTTCATCCATAATGAGCTTTGCGAGCAGATCTTCATCAAGTTCCCTGATATAATTGCCATTCATCCAGAGAAGTTTCTGATAATCAAACCTGGAACTTTTTTTGTTTATATTTTCGAGTGAAAATTTATCTATAAGATCAGGCAATGAAAATAGTGTTGTCTTTTCATCATATGCCCACCCAAGCAGTGCTATATAATTGACTATTGCCTCCGGCAGAAAGCCATCCTCCCGGTATGCTTCGATAGATATGGACCCATGCCGTTTTGAGAGTTTGTGCCCGTCGCTGCCAAGGATCATTGGAAGGTGTATAAACTTCGGGGGAGTGATCTCCATGGCATTATAGACAAGGAGCTGTTTAGGAGTATTAGAAAGATGGTCCTCGCCCCTTATTATATGGGTTATATTCATCAGGGCATCGTCTACTGCAACTGAATAATTATAGGTAGGAAGCCCATTGGAGCGTATTATTATATAATCTTCTATTGTATCTGAATTTACAGATATACTGCCATAGACTATATCGTCAAACTCCAGTATTTCGTTCCCGGGTACAAGCAACCTTATAGCATAAGGTTGTCCCCTGTCTTTCCTTGCTGATATTTCTTCATGGGACAGAGACAGGCACCTTCTGTCATATTTAAAGATCCTGCCATTTTTCTGGCATGCCTCACGCTCCTTTGCCAGGTCACCGGGACTGCAGAAGCAGGTATATGCCTTCCCGTCTTTTATTAGCTTGCACGCATTTTCTTTATAGATATCCAGTCTTTCCGATTGCCTGTAGGGACCAAAGTTTCCACCAGTATCCGGGCCCTCGTCCCAATCCATCCCGAGCCACATGAGAGACCGGAGAATAAGACCTATAGCTTCTTCCTGATGTCTTTTGGCATCCGTATCCTCGATCCGGATAATAAAACTCCCGCCGGTCTTCCTGGCATAGAGCCAGTTAAAAAGAGCGGTCCTGGCACTGCCTATATGGAGAAAACCTGTGGGGCTGGGAGCGAATCTGACCCGTATATTATTTTTTAAATCATTATTGCCTGATTTATTACTCATAGCATCCTTATGTATCTTATTTAAATGTTGATAAATATCCTTTTATTTATCCTACCATGGATTTCATCATGAAAGATGCGTACAAACGATAATTCTCTTTCTATGGATTTACCCAGATGGTGATCTTTCTTATGAGCTCTACCGGCTGGCCCCACATCGGGTCCTGCCGGTGCGTATAGCCGGAGGGAACCTCGGCAAATGGTTCATTTTTATAGAGAATATTATTATAACCGGCCTCTATGAGTATATGGTTGGCTTCGTCTATCGGCATAAGTGATACCATCGGCATAATAGGTATGGCACCTTCAGGAATAGGCATTTGCACTATGGGCTCCTGACCATACCGGAACTGCTTTATTATTATCTGTTCCTGAGGAGTATAACGGTTAGGGATCATGTATTCTCCCGTTTCAGGATTCTGGACTACCTGCAGATTTATCATATCATCCTGCGGCCTCACAAAATTCTCAATTGGAAGCTCCTTTGTGGCTTCCTTCATAAAGAGGTTCCAGATCATCGCGGGATGGCTGCCGCCGGCTACTCTCATATCATGCACATAACCCATTTTTATATTTGTCTCCGGATATCCCATCCACACGCATGCCACAAGATTGGTGGTAAACCCGGTAAACCATGCATTCTCAGCTTCCTGCGTGGTACCTGTTTTTCCTGCAGCTGGCCTGTCATCAAGCCTTGCCCTTGCGCCAGTGCCCCTGAGCATTACCTGCTGCAGTATCTCTATTGCCCTGAAAGCATTGATGGAAGAAAGCACCTGTGCGCTGTTTTGCTCATGCTCCTCCATCACGATCCCGTCTTTATCCACTACCTTAAGTATTGCTACCGGTTCATTTTTGATCCCGTAATTTGCAAGTGTTGAAAATGCCGTACATACTTCAAGGGGAGATACGCCGATAGTCAGGCCCCCAAGACCGATCGCGGGGTATGGATTAAGAAGGGTCTCTATTCCCATATCCTGTGCAATGCCTGCAATGCCATAAGCGCCGATCCGCATTATAAGCTGTGAATAGACCACGTTTATCGATTTTACGGTAGCCTCAAGTATCGGCAATTCATTTACTTCATAAGAATCATTATTGTAATTGCCGACTTCCCAGGGTTCGCTTCCAAAGATATCAAATATTACCGTACCATTGGGATTAAATGTCATATATGGGCTGATCCCCTGTTCCATCGCAGCAAGCAGAGCAAAGACCTTAAAGGTCGAACCGGGCTGTCTCTTTGCCTGGGTAGCTAGATTGAATTTCATATCACCAAAATCCTTGCCTCCCACCATGGCCTTGATATAACCATTTTTTGGATCCATGGACACAAGAGCGGCAGAAGGATCCTCGGGATCGGGCAGTATTTCCTGTATGGCATTTTCAGCATAAACCTGCATTTTTGGGTCAAGGGTGGTATATATTTCAAAGCCTCCCTCAAAGACTCTTGCAACACCATATTTTGCGATGAGTTCCTGTTTAACATACTCCACAAAGTAGAGCGCAAAACCCTTTTCTGTCTCCTCGCGGGGTCTCTGTGTGATTATGGGCATCTTTATGGCATCTTCATATTCGCCTTTGTCTACATACCCCAGCCTGAACATATTGGAAAGGACAAGGTTCCTCCTCTCAAGAGCTGCGTTTTCATCAATATAAGGTGAATGCAGATATGTCTGGAGCATACCCGCTATCATGGCGCATTCGGGAAGGTTCAGGTATTCCACATCCTTATTGAAGTATATCTTTGCTGCTGCCTGAACACCATAAGCGCCTTCACCCAGGTAGACAGTATTAAGATATTTCTCAAGTATTTCATCCTTTGAATATATCTGTTCGAGCTGATATGCAAGGACGACTTCCTTGATCTTTCTTTCATAAGTGATATCGTATTTCTCTTCAGGCATATATACATTTTTCACATATCCCTGTGTAATGGTACTCGCACCCTGCTCCACATCACCGGAGACAACATTAATAATAAGGGAACGTATTATTCCTTCCATATCAAAACCTGGATGCTGGTAATACCTCTCATCTTCTATAGCTATTACTGCGTTTATAAGGTTTCTGGGTATCTGCTGGAGGGGAACCAGTTCACGGTTCTCTTCACCGTGAAAAGTAGCTATAAGTGTTCCGTCTGCTGCATATATCCTGGAGGTCAGGGCGCCCTCGGCTGGTGTAAATTCCTCTATATTTGGAAGATCATTTGCAAACTGGCTGATAGCCTGAAAAATAAACATGGTGAGCCCTGAAAAACCTACGGCAAAAAAGAGGTTCACAGCCAGCAGTATGGCAATAAT
>CAYRTF010000137.1:0-4680 GCA_964427165.1 uncultured Actinomycetota bacterium
GCTTGGTTCTTTCAAATTTTTCCTTAGCCATACCTTATCCTTTCTTTGATGGTATTATAATAATCTCTGGTAGCGGTGATTGGATTTGAACCAATGACCCCCCGGGTATGAACCGAGTGCTCTAACCCCTGAGCTACACCGCCTTTATTATACTGTAAAATCTGCCACAACCAATACTAAAATTATAATTACTTTTGGTTTTTTTTAAAGTAGTGATAAATTTTATACAGAAAGATTTTAAGTGTCAAATACTTCTATGCCGAAAATCATATCAAATATTATAAGTACCATTTCCGGATCCGGTCTTTTCTTAATAATTTTGTAAATAGTATTATCATATATCTTATTCTATCTTATCTTCTTCAATAGGCATTTCACATTGATTACACGGCAAAGCTAAAAAGGGAAACGGCTGTAAGAATTGCAAGGATAATATAAAGTTTTCTTCTTTTTGTAGGACCTGCGATTGGATTATTGGTATTTATATCAGTCAGGGAAAATTATATTAAAAAAACCGCAAAATGGTAAAACTTTTCAATAGGTAATGCGTCTTTTAAGTCAAGTGGCCGGGCCTTATTTGAAATTTTTGACCCTCCTTTCAAAAAATCCCGGCCACTCCCCATATTTAAGTGTAAAAACTACACGGAGCGAACATGGCAGAAGGACTGACCAAGGACCCGGATGAGATATACTGTCCTGAATGCGGAAGGACCGTCCAAAGAGATTTAAGACAATGCCCCTTTTGTAATACTGATTTTAGAAAACTATTCGGAGTTGAAGAGCATCATGATGCTGGATATGGCACAGGCGCCCCTTATGGCTCTCAGGATGGATTTTCCAGCGGGAATGCCTCCGGGAAGCCGCTGCCGCAGCCATACCCGGCCAAAAGCAAGACAGTAGCAGTGGTCCTGGCAGTATTCTTAGGGTTCTGGGCCTGGCTTTACACCTTTAAAAATAATTACTTAAAATTCTGGATAACCCTGGGAGCATCCGGAGTAGTCTTTATAATAATATCTGCCTACTCTTGTTCCATCATAACGGACTCTATGAACTATGGAAATTATGGGACAAATTATTTTGGCAGCTCATTTATAGGATTTATTGTATTTATTAATATAGTAAGTTTTGGCCTCTGGGTCTGGTCCGTTGTAGATAATGCAATAAAGCCAGAAAGTTTTTACAGAAATTATCCTAATGGGCAGTAATATGTTAATCCTGGCGAAACCACCCTTTTGTATTATTGGCAATTCTTACCAGGGTGAGCATTAAAGGAACCTCAACAAGCACGCCTACGACTGTAACAAGGGTGGCTCCGGACTGGAGGCCAAATAATGATATCGCAACTGCAACTGCCAGCTCAAAAAAATTACTGGCCCCGATCATAGCTCCGGGAGCAGCAATGCTATGAGGAAGTTTCCAGGCTTTGGCCCAGCTATAAGCAATTATAAAGATAAGGAAGGTCTGGATCGCCAGGGGTACTGCAATCAGGGCAATGTGAACCGGATTGCTTAAAATGATGTCACCCTGGAAAGCAAAGATGGTCACAAGTGTTAATAATAAACCGATGATTGTGACTTTATTAAATCTTTTAAGGAATACATTTTCAAAATAATGGATCCCCTTCTTTTTAATTATCAGTACCCTCGATATATAGCCGGCTGAAAAAGGTATGACTACAAAAAGCACTACGGACAGAAACAATGTCTTGTAAGGAACTGCCACATCACTTATCCCAAGAAGGAAAACAACAATAGGGGTAAAGGCAAAAAGTATGATCAGGTCATTTACGGCAACCTGGACCAGGGTATATGCAGCATCTCCATCTGATAAATAACTCCATACAAATACCATGGCGGTGCAGGGGGCTGCACCCAGAAGTACCGCTCCGGCCAGGTATTCGGTTGAAAGTGATGCTGGAATAAATGATTCAAATATTATCTTAAAAAAGACCAAAGCAATACCATACATGGTAAATGGTTTTATGAGCCAATTTGTGACAGTGGTCACAGTAAGGCCCTTTGGTTTTTTGGTTACATCGACAATGCTTGCAAAATCCACTTTTAGCATCATAGGGTATATCATCAGCCAGATAAGAACCGCCACCGGTATTGAAACATTGGCATATTCAAATTTGCTTAAGGTATTGGGGATTACCGGTAGGAACTTCCCCACCGCTACTCCAGCAATTATGCATAATATAACCCAGACCGAAAGATATTTATCAAAGAAACTGATTTTCTTTCTCACTTATATCCCCTCTGACATATCATATCCCTGTCTACAGCCTTCAGTTTTTTCCGGTCGGATATTATTTGTCTATCCTTCTTTAGATCTTTGCAGATCATTTCCATTAATTTTCTGCTTAAAAGCCCTGACCGGCTATTAATATTATAATTGACCCATAGCCCGTCCTTGTCTGATTCTATCAGGCCAGCATTCTCGAGCAGTCTCAGATGACTTGAAATGGTGGGCTGGGACAGACCTATGATATCAGTGATCTCACATACACAAAGATCCTGTTTTTCATTTAAAAGATATATTATTCTCAGTCTGTTTTTATCTGCTAAAGCTTTTATTATTTTTTCTATTTTTTTTAAATTATGCTCAGACATAATTACAGTATTCCAAGTCGCAACCTTTGCATAACTTTCCCTAACAGCTTTTTTTATATTTTTATCACTCATGATCCCATCCTTCTTAAATATTAACTATATTGATGTATTTAAATATATAATTGTCACCTGGTCAAGTTTTTTTCGGTTGTAAGATTAATATCTCATATCTTATTATGTAAAGTTGCCGCGGCAATTGCTGCCGGATCCTGCTGTGCACGACAGGCAATTATAATTTGTGAAAATTTTACTGCCTATACCTGAATTTTCTGTATATGAGTCAAGATCGGACCATCCGCCTTCCGGAAGATCCAGGGCAAGGTTAAAGTCATAGTCATAAAACCTGCCTTTCCAGTCTATTGTCACCTGGTCAAGACACATAAGTCTAGACAGGCTTTCCGGATTATAGTTGTCTTTAAGTCTCTGGATATAGTCTTCAAAATAGCCTTCTTTTTTCAACTGGTCAGCAAATCTTCCGATAGGAACATTAGTCATGGTAATAAGATTTGTAAACTTGATTCCATGGGACTGCTCCAATTTTTTTTATATTCTTCCTGAAGGTCCTGCTGAATGGGTGGGAGTGAAAAACCAGTCGGATTATATACCAGTATTATCGGTATGCCAGCATCCATTCCAAATCCTATGGAATTTAACTTTCTCAGGACATTGATACTCTTTTCAAAAACTCCATTGCCTCTCTGGCTATTGACATTATCCTTTGTATAGCAGGGAAGAGATGCCACAAGATTAATTTTTCTCTCATAAAGAAAAGTTGAAAGTTTACCAAAATCATTGTCCAGCATAGCAGTAAGATTGGTCCTTATGGATATTTTCTTAACCAGTGGCCTTATCTCCTCTATAAGTTCTACAATGTTTTTATTTAGTTCAGGAGCACCTCCAGTTATCTCAAGTGATCCGGGACCGGCAAATTTTATGAATTTTTTTAACTTACCGATCATCTCTCTGCCCATTACATCATTTTTTTCATTGGGCCCTGCTTCAAGATGACAATGATTGCACTGTTGATTGCAAAGAAGCCCTACATTCAAACTGATATGTGAGATCCTCTCTCTTTTTAAATCACCAAATCCGGGATTTAGCTCATCACTTATTTTTTCTTTTATCTTCATAAATACTTAGAAATAAATAATCTGGTATTTTTACTCTTTTTCAAATCACTCATGCCAAATTAAGATGTCAATCTTTTAATATCATCAGGTGTATCTATATCATACCATTTACCGACAAGGGTAAATTTTTTATTAACTATTTTTATATTCTCTATAATATCACTCAGAGCATAAGAAGTGCTCCATCTTATATTATTAAAAATATCTGTTTCTGTTCAGCAGTTTTTCATGAAAAATTTTCGAAAAAGCTATGAAGTAAACTCCGCAACTGGTCAGCGTGAATATGAATATGAGTGGCCTCTTTTAGCTATACGAGAAGCTGTGACAAATGCCATTGCCCACCGCGATTATATGATATCTGGACATGTTGATATAGCGGTTTTTGATAATCGTGTTGAAATATGGTCGCCAGGCAGATTACCTGAAGGCATAAAACTGGATGATCTTTCAAAAAAACATAGATCCGTATTGCGTAATCCGGCAATTGCGGAAATGCTTTATTTTACAAAATATGTGGAAAAATGGGGTTCAGGAATAGAGATCATGAATACCCTTATTAAAAATGCTGGTTTGCCAAAACTGATCTATGAAGAAATTGGTTCTTCTTTTGTCGTAACATTTATGAAAACTGAAACAAAAGAGCATGGCGGATTAAAATCTCTATATTTGACTGTATCACAAAATCCTGGTAAACAAGTAAAAGAGTTATCTGATCTATTAGCGAGACCAATTGATACTCTGGATAAACAGATAAGAAGACTGGTTAAACAGAAGCTTATTGAACGCAGGGGCAGTAAAAAAACCGGCGGATATTGGATCATTAAGAGAAATGACGGTCTGTAGAGATTGCAACCGACTCTATCAGAGCCCATTCGAATATAATATTATGATATATTGGACTTGAAAATTAACAGCATAATACATGTAAAACTATGTAC
>CAYRTF010000138.1:0-4664 GCA_964427165.1 uncultured Actinomycetota bacterium
GTTTTAAATATATAGGGATCGGCAATTAAACTTATAACTAAATAATTTCTAATTTATGGAGGTAAGTCTTGATAAAGGATGTGAAGATTAAAAAACTAAAAGTGATGCCTGATGAGAGGGGACGTCTCATGGAGATGCTGAGGAGTGATGACGACCTTTTTATAAAGTTTGGCCAGGCATATATGACGACAGCATATCCTGGTGTGGTAAAAGGCTGGCATTATCATAAGAAACAGATAGACAACTTCACTATTGTAAAGGGGATGATGAAAGTAGCACGCTATGACAGCAGGGAAGATTCTCCTACTTTTAAAGAAGTAAACGAGTTCTTTATGGGAGAGCACAATCCGATGCTTCTTCAAATACCAAATTATGTTTTTCATGGTTTCAAATGTATTGGAGAGACTGAAGCCATGTGTATAAACCTTCCAACCGAAGTGTATGATTATGAAAAGCCCGATGAGTTCAGGGCGGATCCGCACAGTCCTGAGATACCTTATGACTGGAACAGGAAAGACGGATAGGAGATACATTGGAGAGCAGAGATTTTAAAACTATACTTGTGACTGGCGGAGCAGGCTTTATTGGGAGTAATTTCATCCATTATATGATGGATAAATATCCTGATTACAAGATAATAAACCTCGATAAGCTTACCTATGCCGGCAATCTGGAAAATTTAAAAGACATCGAAGACAGTAAGAATTATGAATTTGTAAAAGGTGATATTGCAGATAAATCTATAGTTGAGAGCATTTTTAAAAGCAATAAGATCGATGCGATAGTAAACTTTGCTGCTGAATCTCATGTAGACCGGTCGATCGAGGAACCAGGAGTTTTTATAAAGACAGATGTCTACGGGACATTTGTCCTGCTTGAAGCAGCAAGGAAGAATGGCTGCAGCCTGTTTCTTCAAATAAGCACCGATGAAGTATATGGCTCGATTGATGATGGATCATTTAAGGAAGGGGATCCGCTTCTCCCCAATAGCCCATACTCTGCTTCCAAGGCCGGAGCAGAGATGATCGTGAGATCCTTTTTTAAGACTTATGAAACACCAGTTATAATAACAAGGACATCCAATAATTTTGGCCCCTATCAATATCCGGAAAAACTAATACCTCTATTTGTCACTAATCTTATTGATGACATAAAGGTCCCGCTTTATGGGGATGGTATGAATGTCAGGGACTGGATATATGTAGGTGATAACTGCAGTGCGCTTGACCTGGTCCTGCATGGAGGAAGAATAGGAGAGATTTACAATATTGGAGCAGGCAATGAAGAGCCTAATGTATGGATAACCAAAAAACTTATAGAGCTCCTTGGAAAGACCGAAGAGATGATAGAGCCCGTTGAGGACCGTCTGGGCCACGACAGGAGGTATTCGGTAGACTGCAGTAAGATCAAAAATGAGCTAGGCTGGAAAATTGAATATGATTTCGAGGAAGCTCTCGAAAAGACTGTTTCCTGGTACAGGGCCAATGAAGATTGGTGGAGGCCATTAAAAAAATAATTTATACAGTATGCGTGATAAATACAATATAAAACATGCCAAAAAGACAACAATAAAGAAAAGGGCAATAAAATGGAAAGTAATCATTGCCTCAATTAGCAGCATAATGACTATTGCATTATTATTTCTTGTCTACCTGTATTTTCCCGCAATTACTGGATTTATAGACAGTGGAATAGACTATCTTCTCACACCCCCTGGTAATATTGAGAAGCAGAATACAATAGAGAAAAATAGTGCCGGAAATACCGGGGAAGATAATGCTGAAGAGGAGATAAAAGAGGAGCAGGAAGAAGAACCGGAGGAGATCCAGGAAGAAATTCCAGAAGAAGAATCTGAAGAGGAAGAAGAAGTCGTAGAGCAGGGTATTGCACCCACAATACAGCTAATAATATATGAGGGTCCTTCATACTCAGAATCCGATGATATCTGCTATTACAGGGTAACCGCAAGCACCACAGGCGATCCTTTGCCAGAAGTGACATTCAGCAAAGATGACAGTCTTGGCTCGCTGGGACCGGGCAAAGCTCAGATAAATATTACACGGGACAGCCAGTCTATTACACTGAATGCTACTGCAGAAAATTCTGAAGGAAAGTCATCGGATAGTATATTACTTAATTGGAGCTGCAATAGGAGTCCTGATATATCCGGTATTTCTATAGAAACTGATACTATGTATGTCGGCAATGATTATGATATATCAGTCAAAGCAGTTGACCTTGACGGGGATGATCTTGCATATCTATGGAGTGCAAGCGGGGGAGAATTTGATGATGATGAGGCGATTTCTACAGAATGGGATACTCCTGACGAATCTGGAGATTATACTATAACTATAAGTGTGACCGATGGAGCCGGCAATACATCAGAATCCTCAATAGTAGTTTATGTCGGGGAAAAAGCCCCCGAGCCTGAACCAGAACCGGAACCAGAGCCTATAGGTCCGGACATGGATCTGCCTGTAAAGGAAAGTGAAGGCGGATATATTGAATATGGCGGAGTCACTTCTTCCGGAGGAGATATATATGCGGGTGATTCGAAAAACAATAAACCATGCAATGGTTTTATAAGTTTTGATTTATCAGGCCTAAGCGGTAAGACTATCGAGTCCGCGACATTGACATTCAGTGATGCATCTGTATCCGGGGATCCTCTTGGTTTTTTAGATATACTGTGGATAAATGTCCTGGATTGGGGCGCAGAACCAATAGATCAAAGTGATTTTAGTCTGAGTGGTATTCTTATTGCAAGCTATGATACGCCAAACATTACATGTAATGTATCTAAATTAAAGGAAGAGCTGCAGAAAGCTATTAATGCGGATAAATCCCGCTTCCAGATAAGGATTCATTTTGGAGGAGCATATACTGATAATGATAATAATGGTGATGGCTGGGGTTATAGCCAGAGCAAAATCAATCTGAATATTACTACAAGCCCATAAAATAGTATCAGTAATTTCGGATAAGCACCTAAAATATACCATACAGTGGTGAGATTAAGCCAAAAACATAAGCAGAAGTAATAATTTGTAATAGTTTAAGCACTCCGAAAATAAAATTACTATATTTTTTGCATCTAAGAGCTGTATTATGATTTATATTAGTATTAATTATCAGTATTAATTAATTTACAGCTCTGAAGAATAATAATTTCTCTCAACTATAAGACCTCTGTTTTTCCTCATAAAACGGGGTTTTTCACATCAGCTACTAAATCAATAAAAAATATTTATTCGCACCATTAGAATTTGACAAATATATGAATAGTGTATATACTACTCATATGAATAAGTATAAAATGAAGATAAACACAGCCTGGCTAAAAAGAAAAAGAGACTCCCTGTTAAAACAGCTGGCCGGCATCGGACCCTTTGCCGACGGAAGTATGGTAGTGGTAAAGAGAAGATGCGGAAATAAAAACTGTAAGTGCTGCCTGAAGGACGAGAAGCATGAGAGCTACTATCTGCATTATAAAGAAAAGGGGGTGACAAAGGCTGTATATATACCAGTTGATATGGAAGATACGGTAAGGCAGTGGAACGATAATCACAAAATACTAAAAGAAATAGTAGCGGAAGTTTCAAGGACTAATAAAGAAATAATCAGAAGGCATGTAAAAGAAAGACGACTAAAGAAGGGACGGAAATGACAGGAGATATCTTTTTAAAAACCGTACATCATTTTTTCCCCAAGCTAACCAAATGGCTTTCCTTGATAGACGATCCCAGAAATAAAAAAAAGATAATATATGATCCCAGCCACCTTCTCTGGCTGGGTATTTTTTTATTTCTCCTCAGGCTGGGATCAAAAAGGAGGATAAAGTATAGGCTGGCCACAGAGGAGTTTTTAAAAGATCTAAACAAGCTTTGCAGTGGCTATAGCGAAAATGTCGCCCACCATGATACCGTGGGGTACCTTTGCCAAAGACTTGATCCCGAGGAGCTATACATTGTAAGGCAGAAGATGGCATATAGGCTCATAAGGATGAAGTCACTGGATAGGTTCAGGCTCCTTGGAGACTATTTTATGATCGCTGTAGACGGTACCGGTCATATGGTATTTAAAGAAAGGCACTGCCTTACCAAAGAAAAGGGTGGCAAAGTACTTTACTACTATCATAATGTCCTGGAGGCCAAGATAGTGACTGGCACAGGACTTGCCATATCGGTAGAAACAGAATTTATTCTAAACAGTGATGGGGCCACAAAGCAGGACTGCGAGCTAAATGCATTCTACAGGATGACAAAAAGGCTTAAAAAAAGGTTTCCACAATTAAAGATATGCCTGCTTTTAGATTCCCTTTATGCAGCAGGACCCGTAATGGATATAGCAGAAAAATATGGATGGAAATATATTATCACCTTTAAAGAGGGCTCCATGCCTGAAAGGCATGAAGAATTCATAAGGCTTAAAGGGCTCTGCCCAAAAAATATAGTAGAGTTTAAAGATGATGAGGCAGTCAGGAAGTATAGCTGGGTAGGAAGTATTGACCATAAGGGAAACCTCTTTGATGTCATAGAACTTGATGAGGCCGCTTTAGATAAAAAGACAAGATTTGTATGGCTGACTAATTTTAAGGTAGGGAAAAATAATATTGTCAAAATAGCAAAAGGAGGAAGACTTAGATGGAAGATTGAAAACGA
>CAYRTF010000139.1:0-4565 GCA_964427165.1 uncultured Actinomycetota bacterium
GATAAATAGCTTCCAAAGTTAAATGATATTAAAACTGTTGAGTACAGAAAAAGACCCCGGAAGTATCTGGATTAAAGCCTGCCGGGTCTTTTTTGTGTATTGAATACCGTTTCTTATGCTATCCCTCCTTATTTTCTTTCTTGTCCATTCCTTTTATAAGAATGTCAAGTTTATCCCTTATTTCTTCAAGCTCCTGGCGTGTCGGAATATTCAGGTCCGAAAGTGCCTGTTTTATCCTGTCTTCATCACTTCCGGTGATCTTATCCTTCAAGGACGCACTTTTATCTCTTACCTCTTTAAGCATATCTTTCAATTTTATCTCTGTAAGCGCACCTGTCTCTTTTGCCTTTGCAGCAATATCCTTAAAGACTTTATCCTGCTTATCTTTTAGCGGTCCTCCTTTTTGTGCCAGATAATCTATTTTTTCATTCAGCATTTTTACCACTTCTGAAGTATTCATCCTGGCTTCCTCCATAAGATCGGTAATGAATTTCTGTTGCTTTTCCTTTGCAAGTTCACCTTTTTTTATTAGATTACGGGCAACCTCAGCAGCTTTCTCATAAGTAAGTACCGCAATACCAAGACTTGCAAGGTACCCTTCCTTAAATTTACCTGTCATAATTCCCTCCTGTGATATTAAAAAAATACAGTTATTTTTGAATTTTATATTACCAGATCTATGTCAAAATAATCCACCGGCCTAAACACGACAATTATTACCATTTATATTATACTAAAAAATTAATTATGTTGAATGTAAGATTCTGGGAGTCTGTCCGGGAGCCGGGACCGGGCTTGCAGTCTGATACTATTCAACATATCAAGGCTCAGGGAAGAGGCAATATGGTACCTGCGATGACTAAAAACGAAGATATGCAAAAAAATATCAGCTGCCCGAAGGGTTGGATAAGCCAGGATCCAGCTCCCGGACAGGCTTCAGGCTATTTAAATATTTGATAAAAGTAATTAAACCAGATCACTTGATCATTTTTTCAAAAATGAAAAATATTGAAACCAGGAAATTATATATTGATAATTTAAAAACTTTTCTTATAGTGCTGGTTATGCTGCTTCATATTGCTGTGACCTATGGCCCTATTGGATTCTGGTATTATTATGAAAGGACCGGTCTTCTATCAACCTATTTGCTGGGATTTTTCGTATCATTTAACCAGGCTTTCCTTCTGGGACTTTTTTTTATGGTCTCTGCCTACTTTATTATCCCTTCTTATCACATAAAGGGAGCGGATCTTTTTATAAGGGATAGGTTTAAGAGGCTCGGCATACCTCTTCTTTTCTATATTATTATAATAGGACCTTTCCTTATATATATTCAGAAATTATTCATTGCAAAGGAAAAAGTAAGTTTCCTCTATTTTTACTACAATTTCATTATTAAAAATATCATAATTGAAGCCGGTCCTTTATGGTTTCTGCAGGCTCTGCTTATTTTTTCTATATTTTCTATCTTACTGATGGAAATCATAAAAAAAGCACAAAAAAAGAAAGCCGCCTTTGAAAAGAAATTTTTGGATTTTCCTCAAAATTACAAAATAATTTTATTTATTATGTTACTTGCCATAGTGACTTTTTTAGTAAGGATAAGATTTCCAATTGAAACTTCTGCCATCAACTTGCAATTATGTTTTCTGCCTCAATATGTATCACTATTTATTCTGGGTATTTTTTCATATAAAAATAAATGGTTCGAGAAGATAACTTATAAAAAAGCTGTCTTCTGGCTATCAGTGTTAATATTCACTACACTTTTATGGCCCGTCCTGTTATTTTTCAGCAGAACTTTTAAAGAAGCAGATATCACCCTGATTGCCGGAGGATTCCGCTGGCAGGCTTTTTTCTATGCGTTGTGGGAGGCAATTATTGCCATCAGTGCTCCCATCAGTATTATTTATTTTTTTAAGAAAATACTTAACCGCCAGAACTATCTTTCCGGCAGTCTCTATAAAAGCGCTTATACCGTCTTTATTATTCATCCACTAATAATTGTTCCCTTGTCCTACTCTATAAAAGGACTGGATATCCATCCTCTTGCTAAGTTTTCTGTAGTAGCAATAATAAGCATACCCCTATCTTTTATGATAGGAAATATTATTAGAAAAATGCCATTCCTTAAAAAAATACTTTAAGCCAGATCGATCAGGCTGAAATATCTGCATCAACAGATATAAGAGCCTGAAGTCAGCTATCCTTCTTTCCTAATAAAAGAAAAGAAGCGAACATGATCAATGCAACAATTATAAATGCCGGATGATAACCCATAAAACTAATGAAAATACCTCCCGCTACCGGCAGCAGCACTATAAGAAAGTTCATTGTGCCTCTGATACCCAGATAGATTATCCGGTTATCATCCGGACATATATCCAGCAAATAGGATGAAAAACCTACTGCTCTTCCGCTTATTAAAAAACCAACAAGGAAAAATATTATTGCATAATAATCAGGACCGAGTTTTGATAATATAATAGCTATTATAGGCACAAGGCATCCTATGATGGTATAAGTCCTGATTATCATTTTAGATCCCCATCTGTTTGAGATCATTTTCCATAAAAAATTTGATAGAACTGCCCCTGCCGTCTGAAAGATGAGATAACGCCCTATATAATTCTCACTGATATTAAAAGTATCTTTTGCATATAACATGTAAAAGGGCAAGATCATCAGGCTAAAACTGGACATATTTTCTATTATTATAAAACGGACAAAATTCTTATCCTTTTTTAAAATAGAAGGTATGCTTTTGATAATCGATATAAAGGATCTGTGGTTTTCATCTTTGATGACAGATGGAGGCTCTTCTATCATCCAGAAAGCAATTGAGGCAGTTATTAATCCAACGAAACCGATGATCAAAGCCATAGCATAATTATAGGGAAATCTTGTTTTGCCCGAAGCAAAAATATGCAGGATGAGCAATCCACCGATAAAAGAGGCTATGCTCCCGGCAATTTGTATTGATGCAAAAAGATTTCCTCTTTTCCCTATTTTTACAAGTTTGCCTATAATATCGCTATAAGCAATGCCTGCAAATCCGCCGCTTATAGAGAACATAAATATCCAGAAAAATAGACTTCCTACGACTAATGCGGGGAAACTTTTACCAAAAAAATAAGTGAAAATTGCCATTCCCAGAAATGAAAAACCCCTGAGATAGATACCCGATAATAAGAACTTCCTTTTATACTTATGTGAATGCATGAAACTGCTTAGAATAATATTAAAGACGAAAGGAGTGCCCAGCATAACTGAATACAGAAAACCAAAAGTAATCTTTGAATCGGTTAGGTTGGAAACCAAAGCAGGGAAAACAGTATTAAAATCAAGCATGGACATTGTAAGGGCCAGAAATGCACCATGCCATATGAATATCATATATACTTTTTCAGGGATTTTCTTATTTATTATCTTTTGTGCCGGCTTTTTAAAATATTTTATTTCATCCCTGCTTTTCTGGCTCTTCTTATTTTACTTTTATGATATCTTTCTAAAATCCAGAATACAGTCCCTTTTAAGACTATTATCATGAATTATTGTCTTATCAAATTTTATTTATTATATCTTCTGCTGCAAGCACTACTGCATTTGCAGCAGGGAAAAATGACTGAAATGGCTGTGCTGAATAACTAAGTTTTGCCAGATCCCTGATGTTTGACTTGTTCTGAATAGCATAAGTCAATAGATCTATATTCCCTGTCACCGGTTCTCCGCTTACTATCTGCCCCCCTATTAATATGCCGGTCCCAGAGTCAGTTATAAGTTTGATATTAAGTTTTTTTGCTCCTGGCATAATAGGAAACCGGGTTGTCGACTCAGAATACCCAACTACAGTTTTGTAGCCGTATTTTTTGGCGCTGCTCTCTGTTAATCCTGTCCCTCCGATAAAACTGTCATATATTTTAGTTGCTGCACCATTAAAAAATCCCGGATATTCATAATCTTCACCCAATAGATTACGGGCAAGCACTTTGGCCATTGGGACCGCATTAGTGGCCAGTTTGCCAGGAACGATCTTACCTGTTATCCCGCTTTCAAACTCAACACAGTCGCCGCAGGCATAAACGTTTTCTATGCTTGTCTCCATCCTCCCATTGACACATATCCCGCCCTTCCCGGTTTTTAGCTTTTTATCCTTTATAAATGAAATATCAGGAGTCATCCCAACCGAGAATACCACTACCCTGTTTATTTTGCTGTTGCTCTCGACTGTACACTCATCCAAATTATCAAATTTAATAACTTTTCCATTATTAAGATGCACATTCTCAACATATTCGGATCCTGAAAGCTCGGTAACTTCGGCACCAAGAACAATGCGGATCCCCTTTTTGATCAGGGCGCCTGTTGGAAGTTCTGCCATTTCAGGATCGATCAGGCCTGGGAGTATCGACTTTTCCATATCAACAAGAGTAACTTCAATATCAGCTGCTTTAAGTGCCTGCGCCAACTCTATCCCTATAGCGCCTGCTCCAACGATAACAGCATATTTTAAACCATTTTTTTCTTTAGCAAAATCTATTAGTGCTAATAGATCTCTTTCAGTT
>CAYRTF010000140.1:0-4535 GCA_964427165.1 uncultured Actinomycetota bacterium
CATGGATTATGTAGAATATCAATACAGGGAAGATACAGGGCAATTGAAACTCGAGCTGGGGAGATAATATAAGAAGCCCCAACTTCAGTTGGGGGTAATTCACTTTTTTTATCCATACCTTCCATTGGCTGCCTTCTCCAAATTTTTTGTTTTCAGAAGGATTTAACTCTTAATTAAACCACAATCCGACGACCATCATCTTGTTATCTATTTTCTTAAAGACTACATCTAATGCCACATCTTTCATAGACTCAAAGTCTATTTTGTATGTAGCAGTTGTCAGGCCATTCTCTACATTTACACCAGTAAGATTCTTTGAATCCGGAATATAATCACCAACCTGGCCATTTACCGCTGCCAGGAAATCTGCAAACACATCTTCTGAAAGTTCATTCTTCATGGTATTATCAAAATCTTTGGAAAAGCTTGCATAGTCTCTATTGTTCATGGCAATAAGAATATTCTCTGTTATGGGGTCGGCATATGCTGCGACTTTCCCGCAACCTGCGAATACTGGAATTGCCGTCAGCACGAGTACTAGAATTGCAATGATCGAGATCAGTCTTATCTTTGTCATATATATCCTCCTATTAAAAAAACTTTACTAAATATACAATTTATAGACTGATGACGTCAAGCGATTTCAATTAGATTTAAACTTATTTGTTCTCATGTACTGTATGGCATGCATTTATCTATTGAGGCAAATCTTGTTCCCGTCTATAATATTTGAGTAATTAAAAAGAGGGATCAAACATGAAAAAACCTAAAGGAAAGACAGCATTAAGAGTATTACTTATTACTTGTACACTTATAGGTATCATCTTTTCTGCATACCTTGTAGTAAGTGAAATGTACGATCCCGGGTTCTGTCCTAAAATTTTTAATATGCCTGCATGCTACCTGGTGATCACTTTATTTGGACTGGTTCTTATTTCATTATTTATTAATAGGGCTCCGGCCAGGCTGACTGTATTTTATATAGGGGCTCTTTCAGGTCTTGCGATCGCAATATGGTTCTCTATCGGTCAGATCACGGGAGCCAGGGAGTGCCCCGGCTTATTGAACATTCCGCTATGTTTTGGATCAGGGATATTATTTGTGATAATAATTGTCTCTGGCAGCATAGGGGCCACAAAATAGTTACCTAATAGAGGAGAGAGTAGGATTTGAAAGTAGAATTATTAGAAAAATATCACGAGACAGAGGATGTAATATCATTTATCTTCAAACCCCTTGAAGAATTTGGATGGAAGGCCGGGCAGTTCATTTATTACAAGATACCTCATGATGACCCCGACGGCAGAGGAGTGATGAGGCATTTTACTATTGCTTCGGCTCCACATGAGAATAATATCAGATTAACCACCAGGTTTTTTGAAGAAGAGGGTAGTTCCTTCAAAAAAGCTCTGAATAAATTGGAAATCGGAAATCAGGTAGATGCTTTCTCTCATGAAGGAAGTTTTATTGTCGATGATAACAGGGATAAATATATTTTTATTGCAGGCGGAATAGGTATAACACCTTTCAGGTCAATACTTATGGATCTTTCATACCGGAATAAAATTAGTGACATTATCCTTTTTTATGGCAATAGGGATAAAAATATAGTATTTAAAGATGAGCTGGAAAAGATCATTGCTAATAATCCAGGACTGAAGATCCAGTATATAATAAGCCCGGTTAAAATAGATTTTGAAATACTTGACAGGGAGGTACCTGGTCTGCTTGACCGCAGGTGCTATATATCAGGTCCGATGAAGATGATAAAGTCCATTGAGCAATCAATAATCAGGGGAGGAGTTTCTACTAAGAAAATAAAGACAGATTATTTTTCAGGTTACTGATATCTTTTTAGTATATAATGCATATATCAATATAAAGACTTGGAGGAAACATGAAGGTACCTGATACTAAAGAAAACCTGATGAAGTGCATATGCGGAAGTTGCCCCAGCTATGATCAGTGTATGAAGGATAAGATGCAAGGACTCTTTTGTGCCAGAGGAAAATCTGACTGTGAGATAGAAAAGAAAGGTTGTATATGCGGCCAGTGTCCCTTATCTTCAGAATACAGCCTCGAGAACCTTTATTACTGCATTAATGGTGCAGAGGAATAATTTATTCTCAATGTAAATATAGACAGTATATTGCTTTAATAATTATTTTACTTATAGGTTTTAACTATGTAAGACCACATAGGGATTATAATATTTAATAGGCTTTGCGGGCCATTATAAAAAGGTTGCTTGCAGAGCCTGAATTATTATGTTTTTTAAGCTTCAGTATATAGAGATCAAAGCTCTATAAAATATCTTAACAGGAGATAGTATGATATTTAAACAAATCGAGTCCGGGGGCGATAGGAACTATGCATACCTTATTGCATCTGAAGAGACAATGGAGGCCGCACTTATAGATCCTTCCCCGGATCCCCTAAAAGTTGCAATTATAGTAAAGGAAGAAAAGGTAAAAATAAAATATATTATTAATACCCATTCACATTATGACCATTCTGCAGGAAATGATAAATTTGGCAGGGCTGAAGAAGGTAGATCAATAACATTTGTCAATTGCGGGCATGATACTGCAATAAAAGATGGCGAAACTTTGGAACTTGGGGAGCTTGTACTTGAATTTATACATACCCCGGGGCATACAGAGGACTCTATCTGTATAAAAGTAAAAGATAAACTGATCACAGGAGATACTCTTTTTGTGGGGAAAGTGGGCGGTACCTATGGTGAAGAAGATTCAAAAACAGAATTTGAGAGTTTGAAAAAGCTTATGAACCTTCCTCCCGGTACCGAGGTGTGGCCCGGCCATAATTATGGAGAAGCTCCCTCATCCACTATAAAGTTTGAGCTTGCAAATAATCCTTTCATAGAAAGACTTAATGACTTTAGTGAGTTTTTACGGCTAAAGCAAAACTGGCCAAAGTATAAACTGGAACATGGAATAAAATAGGGCAGGAGGAAATCTGCCAGGTCCCCTTCCTGCCTTTCTTGGCGGTTAGATGCTTATCATCAATTATGTATACAGATCTTGAAGCCTGTACCTTGCTTTATTTTATGTTTCTTAATAATCCATACAAAGATTTACTTTTTTTTAAAAACCTGATATATTTATTAATTATGAGCATATACCCATAAAATGATGTTTATGTTTTATGTCTCTTTA
Organism: uncultured Actinomycetota bacterium; assembly: GCA_964427165.1. GTDB lineage: Bacteria > Actinomycetota > Humimicrobiia > Humimicrobiales > Humimicrobiaceae > M55B120. The sequence goes on from CAYRTF010000140.1 coordinate 3,180, forward strand.
TTGATTTGTAAATACGGCGGAATATGCCAGAGAAGCAATGAGGCTGAAATGGCTGAAGAGGGATGAGAAAACAATTATATTGGGGCCAGCTCATAATTAATTAGAGATGATTTTATAAAAATACATGAAGGAGGAGTTATGCCGGGTGGAGACGGAACAGGTCCCGGAGGTCAGGGTTCGGGTACCGGAAGAGGTTTAGGCAGAGGCGGAGGCAAAGGGCGGATGGGAGGCTTTAGTGCGGGTCCTTCAGGAAAATGCGTGTGTCCGTCCTGTGGAACAAAAATAGAACATCAAGCAGGAGTTCCTTGCTATGAAAAAGAGTGTCCAAAATGTGGGACCCTCATGACAAGGGAAGGATAGTGATAAAAGAAGCTGGATTATAGATCAATAAGGATCATAGCGCTATGAAACTTCATCTTGATTGTGTCCCGTGCTACATAAGACAGGTGCTAGAAGCTGCGCAAATGGTTACAGACGATAAAGAAATACTTGAAAAGATCCTCAGGGAGGCTTTAATAGCGGCATCTAAATTTGATATGGAAGCCAATGGTCTTTTGGCCCAGGCCATGATCAAAAAAAGTATTAAGGATATAATGCCAGCGGTCAATCCGTACGAAAAGGTAAAAAAGGAATTTAATATCATATGTCTTGAGCTTGTAGAAACATTTAAAAAGATGATAGAGGATTATGGCGATACCTTTGAAGGATATCTCAGGATGGCGCTTGCAGGAAATATTATTGATTCCGGACCAAATGCCAGGCTAAACAAGGAGATAATAATTAATACAATAAGGGAGTCCCTGTCACAGAATATTAATCCTGAAAAGATCATGCAGCTTAAAGAAAATATTTATACTGCAAAGAAAATACTATATATTGGGGATAATGCCGGTGAGATCGTATTGGATAGATTGTTCATTGAAAATCTTCCGGCTGAAAAAATAACCTATGCTGTAAGAGGTGGCCCAGCCTTAAACGATGCGACAAGAGAAGATGCTGAGATGACTGGAATGGCAGATATTGTAAACATTGTAGATACAGGTCTTGACATGCCTGCGGCTATCCTGGATCTTTGTTCCAAAGAGTTCATAAGGGTATATGAAGATTCAGATCTGATAATTTCCAAAGGTCAGGGCAATTATGAGGCATTAAGTGATGAAGTAAAAAACATATTTTTCCTACTGAAAATAAAGTGTCCCGTTATCGTAGGGAGTTTTAATTATAAATACAAAGTCGGAGATATTGTCGTAGATCGTGTAAAATAGCAAAAACAAATAACAAAAATAAAATAACAAAAATAATATTTGACAAACAAATATATAGAAATTATACTCAAGATTCTCTTTGGTTTAATGA
>CAYRTF010000141.1:0-448 GCA_964427165.1 uncultured Actinomycetota bacterium
TGCTGCAAGCAGAAATGGGCATCTGATATGTCCTCTCTTCTTGTGGAGATAAAAGAGTGTGTAGATAAAGATAGCAGTGGATAGATTAGAAGAACATGAGATAGACTCCTTTAAAGATAGATATGATAAGATAATTAAACGGGGCCTGGCTAAAAATCCTGTTAAAAAAAGAGACGGGCCCAAAAAGCGGGGCAGGATCAAGCAGAGCAAGGCAACAAACTTGCTCCTGCGCTTAAAAAAGTACAGGGAAGAGACACTCCTTTTTATGTATGACTTTGATGTTCCCTTTGAAAATAATAGAGCCTTATCCTCAGGAATATATAATCCTCAGGATTTGCAAAAACCCCTGTTATTAGCGGAGTTTCTGGCTAAATCCTGAGGATTAAGTTTACACTTCACAAGTGGCATAAGATACTCATGGTAAAAACCATAAGGAGGACTATCATGT
>CAYRTF010000141.1:458-4522 GCA_964427165.1 uncultured Actinomycetota bacterium
GGATAAGGCGAGTAATCCTAAACTTAGGATTAAGAGCCGAGCAAGACGCAAGAATGATGAAAATACAGCAAAAAATATCAGGTACCTTTAGAAGTGTCGAAGGGGCCAGGACATTCTGTCGTATCAGAGGTTATATCTCTACTGTAAGAAAGAACTGCTTATCTGTAATCGATGCGATTCAGTCTGTATTTGAGGGAGATCCTATTATTGTACCTGCCTGCCTTAAATCATCTTATAGCAATTGAACCAGGATTGTTTATAATAATATTTGTATTAGAGGGGGGTTACCCCCTCTAAATAGTTACTAATCTATTGCTAAAACAGCCTTCTTTTTATATTACCCTGGATGAGGGCTACCGATATATTACATGATCACACATTCCAATATTCCCTCTTATAACCAAGCATAATATCATATGGAATATTCTCTATTGCAGGCAGGAGCCACGGCTGAACCCCGCATCTTTTTGCCCAGTCATCATACAGGACCCCAAGCCTTTTAATATCACTTCTGTATCTACCTGAAAGATCATTTAACTCTGTGCGGTCAGCTTCCATAGCATAAAGCTCCCATCTACTAGGGTAGCAGTTTACCAATTTTAGGTTCCTGTCCCTGACTGCCCTGTTTCCTTCATGCTCCCAGAATATTGGATTATCCCTTTCCCAGTCTCTTCCCAGAAGTGCGGGTAAAAAACTCTCGCCTTCATATGGTATTATTGTATTGCCATTATACTCCTTAGGATATTCTGAGCCGGTAATATCTATTATGGTTGCCATTATATCTATCAAGTGTACCGGAGAATGGACGATATTTTTGTTTTTTATTCTATCAGGCCAGCTTATAATAAAGGGAGTGGATATCCCTCCTTCATGCACCCAGTGTTTAAACAGCTTAAATGGTGTATTTGAGACATTGGCCCAGGGAAGGTCATAGCTCTGGAATGTATCTTCTCCCCCCGGCATCACCAGAGGATCATTACCATAACTTACATGTCTGCCGTCTTTTGTAGCACAGTCAAATAGCTTAAATGCAGGTATTTTGGGATCTTTGGCCAGATACTCGGCGCAACCTCCATTATCTGATAGAAACATAACTATGGTATTGTCATCTATCCTGTTTTCTTTTAACCTGGCAATTATTCTCCCAATACCCTGACCCATACAGTCTATCTGGGCAGCATAGGTGGCCATTCTCCTGTCTTCCCAGTCTTTTTCCTTTATGTCTTCCCATAGAGGGGCAAGTTCATCTCTTTTAGATATTTCCCATCCGGGATCAAGGATGCCTGATCCTTTAAGCTCCTCATGCCTGTTTTGTCTGATCCTGTCCCAGCCTCTCAGGTAATGTCCCTTATATTTTGAAATATCTTCCTCTTTTGCGTGAAGGGGCCAGTGAGGAGCGGTATAGGCTACGTAAAGAAAGAATGGGTCTTGTTCTTTGGAAAACTCATCTATGATATCTGCAGCATATTCAGTTATGGCATCTGTATAGTAATAACCTTTGTCCCTGTAATCTACTATTTTGTCTTCCAGAATAAGGCCTGCTGGATTAAAATAATTACCCCCGCCTTTAAGCGTGCCGTAAAACCTGTCAAAGCCCCTCTTTTTTGGAGTAACCGGATTATCAAGCTCGGTCTTATAATCTCTTTTACCATTTTTGCCAGCCAGATTGCATACATGCCATTTTCCTGACATAGCGGTCCTGTATCCAGCAGACTTAAGTACTTCGGCAATAGTTACGCAGCTGTCGTTTAGTGAACCCCTGTAGGCTGGAAATCCGAGATCTGATACCATATGCCCTATCCCGGCCTGGTGGGGATATAGTCCTGTTAAAAGCGATGCCCTTGAAGGACAGCAGCGTGCACAGTTATAGGTCTGTGTAAAGTTTACCCCTCCTGCTGAGAGGCTGTCTATATTGGGGGTGTTTATCTCTGATCCGTAGCATCCTATATCCGAGTATCCCATATCATCAGCAAGGATTATGATAATATTGGGACGGGTACTGGTTTTACCTTCTGCCACTAGTGTGCTCCTTTATTTTCTACATTAATCCATGGTCAATTCTCTTAATCTATCCAGAATGCAAGTCATATCATATTCTGCAATAATATAGGGATTGTCCGGATCATAATTTGTAAGGGGTTTCGGGTCGAGCTCTCTCCCACAGGGCCTTATATTCTCCCCATCCATAACTTCCAGATCATCACCCATATCAATTCTTGCCATAGAGAGGAGTTTTTTCATGTCTTTTACAATACCAGGATGCCTGTCTTTAAGGTCGGTGGTCTCTGCAATGTCTTCTCTTAGATCATACAGCGCTTCAGGATAATCAGGGCTATCTGTAAAATATTTCCAATCCCCGCTCCTTGCAGCATAGAGATTATTATTATGGTAATAGTAAAAAGGCAGAGCTTTATATTCCCTGTCATCATTACCCGTAATAATGCTGCCTATATCTCTGCCATCGATTATCCTGTCATTCGGGACCTCAGCTCCTGCAATACTGGCTATTGTCGGAAGAAAGTCCATTACGGTTACTGGATCACCGGAGACTCTTCCGGCTTTTATCTTTTCCGGCCACCTCATGATGCATGGAACCCTGAATCCACCTTCCCAGCACGAACGTTTACGGCCCTTTAGCGGCTCATTGCTTCCTCCCATTATTTCGGGAGAACCATTATCCGAGGTAAACATAACTATTGTATCATTATCTATACCGCAGGATCTTAGCTCATCGAATATCACTTCCATAACCTGGTCTATATGCTCAACTGCAGCACCGTAAGGGCCGTTTTTTGAATTCTTTAGAAATCTTTCAGGAGCATATATGGGAAGATGTACATACATGTGGGCCAGGTAAAGAAAAAAGGAGCCATCTTTATTATCCCTTATAAATTTTACAGCCTCTTCCGCATACTTATCAGTAAGGTTCGCCTGGTCCGGCTGCTCCTGAAAGATCTGTTTATCTTTTAAAAGAGGAAGGGGAGGATGAGATAGCACTCTATCATAGTTGAGATTATTTATTTTCTCTTCTCCCAGAGTATTTATTCCCATATCATTGGAATATGGTATGCCAAAATAGCTGTCAAAACCAAAGTTTGTCGGCAGAAACTGCTGCTGGTCCCCGCAGTGCCACTTTCCTATAAGCATAGTAGAGTAACCCTGTTCCTTTAATATACTAGCTATCGTCTTTTCTCTGGGATTTAAGCCATAGCAGTCTCCCGGGAATAGGACAACCTCATCTTCCCTGCCGTCTCTTACAAACCTGCTAAACCCTATCCTCTTTGGATAGCAGCCAGTAAGAAGCGATGCCCTCGAAGGAGTACATACTGAAGCAGACATATAAAAATCAGTGAACCTTATCCCCTCAGATGCCATCCTGTCAATAGCAGGTGTCCTGTGTTTCTCTGACCCATAGCAGCCAATATCCCCATACCCCAAGTCATCGCAGTTTACAATTATTACATTTGGTTTTTCCGGCATTTTTATATTCCTCTCTAAAATTTATCTAAGAAGCATAAAGATCTACAGGTAAGTCATTCGCAGCAGCTATATAGTTTAGTGGTTGATAACTCGAAAGAAACAATCCAAATTACTTTCCTCATTTCTGTAAAATAAATGCTAATATATTAATTAACTACTTTCTATTTCACAAACAGGAAAAAATGTCAGATTTTTAAATATTGTAGATTTCCTTTCTTTTTTTAATATAAATTCTATTAATTCAGCTACCTCGGTCGGCTCTATAAGATATTTTTTCTTTTCATTTCCAAAAATATAGTTGCACTTTTCCCACATAGAAGTATTTATCCCACCGGGACAGAGGTTTATTACATGAATATTATAATCTATTAAATATTTCGAGATCGCTTCACTAAAACCATTTATTCCAAATTTTGATGCAGAATAGATACTTGCATCTTTATTAATGGCCCGTAGCCCCGCAGTAGAAGACATATTAAAAATATAGCCGCTTTTAGCTTTTATCATCACTGGTGCAATAAGATGTGTCAGGTAGATCGTCCCCTTTAAAGTTACATCTACCATAAGGTCTATATCGTCTTTAT
>CAYRTF010000142.1:0-4508 GCA_964427165.1 uncultured Actinomycetota bacterium
AAAGCTCAGTTTAATACTATAACTAAGATTCTTGACCAAAAAGGTATTACCGCAATAGATGTTTTGAGTATAGCTAAAAAAGAAGAAATGATATTCGCCAGCAGATACCAAAATGGTATAAAATTCGACCTGGATAGTGAAATTCTAAGGATGCTTATAAGATTAAGGGATGAGGCACACCGGTTTGCGGTAAGCTATCATAGAAGGTTAAGGGACAGCTATATGACAAATTCGTTTCTTGATGAAATAAAAGGGATAGGGCAAAAGAAAAAAGGCTATATATTGGAAAATATAGATTCGGTCGACGATTTAAAAGCGAAAAGCATAGAGGATATTATGAATATAAAAGGAATCAGTTACAGGGATGCAGTAAATATATATAATAGTTTGCATAGATGAACATAATTATTAAAATATATTTTTCCAAAAGGTGATAAGATTGATAAGATGGGTGCTTGATTGGACCATACTTACTTTTTCGATAACGGCGGCTTCATACTTTCTGCCATTTATATATATATCTGCAGGAACCGTTTGGGATAATTTCAAAACAGCATTTCTTGCCGGGCTTCTGTTAGGGCTCTTTAACCTGTTCATTAAACCAATAATAAAAATCCTATCCTTACCGATAAATATTTTGACACTTGGATTATTTAATATCGTGATCAATGCGGGTATGCTGTGGATAGTGGACCTGATACTTAGCGGACTTGAGGTGGAGGGCTTTTGGGCCTATATCTGGAGTTCACTTATTATAAGCATAATAAGTATAATAGTTTCCAAAATTGTTTTTTTTAGAAGCAAAAAAGATTAAAATAGAGTGAGCTCTTATTATCCGGATAAATCAATAGGATAAGAGTATGACTGGTCTGGAAAGAAAATGAAAAAAGTGGAAAAGAATAAAAAGAGAAGTCCGTCAGATATCGAACTTATGATATTGACCGGTCTCTCGGGAGCCGGAAAATCTGAGGCTTTAGGATATTTTGAAGATTCAGGATATTACTGCATCGATAATCTTCCTGCTCACATGCTGGTGGAACTTATCGATTTCTTTTTGCTGGAAGACTGCAAAGTAAATAAAATCGCCCTGTCCATAGATCTCAGGAGCGGATATTTTTTTGATGAAATATATAAAACACTCGGGGAACTAAAAGAAAAGGGGATAAAGTTCAGAATACTTTTTCTGGAAGCATCAAAAAGTGTTATCACAAGAAGGTATTCACTGACAAGAAGGAAGCACCCGCTTGTTGATTCCGGAAATCTTGGAGATGGGATTGAAAAAGAGATAAAAAGGATGGGGAGATTAAGGGATGAGGCTGATGTCATAATCGATACAACATTCATCAATGCAAAGGAATTAAGAGCAGCTATAACGGAGAGATTGATGACAGGAGATGAAAAAAGCAGGCTTCTTCAAATATCTGTAATATCTTTCGGTTACAAACACGGTATGCCCGAGAATATGGATATAGTCATGGATGTCAGGTTTCTTCCAAACCCTTATTATGATGAAGAGCTCAAGGATCTTGATGGAAAAAATGAAAAAATAATAAATTTTGTCCTTAATAGGGAAGAGACAAAAAAATTCTTGCGCATGTTTGAAGAAATGCTTGATTTCCTGATCCCGAATTATATTGCTGAAGGGAAAAGCTATCTTGGCATAGGGATAGGTTGTACGGGGGGACGTCACCGCTCCGTGGTCATATCAGAGAAAATAAATGAATATCTCAGACTAAGGGGATATTTCGCAAAACTACACCATAAAGATATAAAAAAATAATAAACTTTATTTCACGATGTTTTTGAAAATTACTTTTATGTTTTAAATAAATCTGATAAAATAACCCGGTTTTGTAAAAAATAAATTAACTTTAAGTTTTCTACAGACTTTTATTGGTAAAATATATATAAGGGGAGGAAAAATGGCAATAAAAGTAGGAATTAATGGTTTCGGAAGGATCGGGAGACAATTTTTTAGGGCAAAACTCAAACAGGATAAGAATAATGATGTTGAGGTTGTTGCGATCAATGACCTTTATCCTACCAAAACATTGGCACATCTTTTAAAATACGATTCAGTCTATAGAATGCTGGATGTGGACATTCAAGCTGAAGATGATGCTTTGATAGTCGATGGTAAAAGAATACAGGTATCTTCCATAAAGGATCCCGCAGAGCTGCCCTGGGGCGAGCTTGGCGTGGATGTTGCACTGGAGTCTACTGGTATTTTTACATCAAGAGAAGCGACTCAGAAACATCTGGATGCAGGTGCAAAGAAAGTCATGGTATCTGCACCCTGCAAGGGTGGTGCGGACATAACGATCGTACTTGGTGTAAATCAGGATAGTTATGATACCCAGAAGCATAATATAATATCAAATGCATCCTGCACTACAAACGCACTTGCTCCGGTATGCAAGGTCCTAAATGATAATTTTGGTATTAAGTCCGGATTGATGACCACCATCCATGCATACACGAATGATCAAAGAATACTTGACTTCCCGCACAAGGACCTGAGAAGGGCAAGAGCAGCTGGATTGTCTGCAATACCGACTTCAACAGGTGCGGCTGCTGCGATCGGACAGGTCATTCCCGTACTTAATGGTAAATTAAATGGCATGGCTGTAAGGATACCGATCCCGGTAGGCTCACTTGTGGACCTGGTTGTCAGTCTTGAAAAAGATGCAAGCATTGAAGATGTAAATAGCACTTTCAAGCAAGCTTCTGAAGAACCCGGGTTTAAGGGCATACTACAATACACAGATGAACCAATAGTCTCTGCCGATATTGTCGGGAACCCACATTCATCGGTCTTTGACTCTGCAAGCACATATAAGCAGGGTGATCTTGTTAAAGTCCTGTCCTGGTATGATAATGAATGGGGATATTCTTCCAGGCTATTTGATCTGATCAAGTTTATAATAGGATGATCTTTGGAATATGATAATATAATAAGATAACCGGGGTGTTTTTGCCCCGGTTGTTTAGTGAATGGGGCCGGTGATAATAATGTTTAACAAAAAGACGATAAGAGAGATCGACATTAGAGACAAAAAAGTCATTGTAAGGGTTGATTTCAATGTACCGCTTGACGATGATCTCAATATAAATGATGATACCAGGATAAGGCTGTCTCTTCCGACCATCGAATACCTCAGGGACAATAATGCTAAAATAATCCTCATATCCCACCTGGGAAGGCCCAGGGGCAAACCAGAAGACAGGTTCAGGCTGGATCCTGTTGCAAAAAGACTTGAAGAACTTACAGGAGTCAGGGTAAAAAAATTTAATGAGACTTTTTCACTTGAAATAAAGGATTATATTGATAAAAACATGAGTGCTGATGAGATCGTTATACTTGAAAATCTCCGGTTCAGTCCGGGTGAAAAGGAAAATGACAGGGATTTTTCAAAATCGCTTGCATCGCTGGCAGATATTTATGTGGATGATGCTTTTGGAGCTGCTCACAGGGCGCATGCATCAGTTGTTGGGATACCGGAGTTCCTTCCTGCAGTTTCAGGTTTGCTGCTGAAAAAAGAGGTAGAGACACTTACTGCCCTCCTGGAATCACCTCAAAGACCTTTTTTAACTATTCTGGGAGGAAGTAAAGTTTCAGACAAAATAAAGGTAATAAAAAATCTGATGGAAAAAGTAGATAGTCTCATACTCGGCGGGGGGATGACATATACATTCCTTAAAGCACAGGGTTACGAGATCGGTAAGTCGATCTGTGAGGATGACCAGCTTGATTATGCGAAGGATATGATAGCGCTGGCAAAGAAGAATAATGTAAATTTCCTGCTTCCTGTCGATATAACGATCGCACCTGAATTTGATGAAAACAGTGAAAAAAAGATAGTATCTATTGACAGTATCCCTGCTGACTGGATGGGTCTTGATATAGGTACCAGGAGTAGTGAGATATTTAAAAAGGAGATACAGAATGCTTCTACAATATTCTGGAATGGACCAGTGGGAGTATTTGAATGGGAGAAGTTCTCCAATGGGACAAAAGATATTGCTCTTGCTGTAGCAGAGAGCAATGCTATTACTGTTGTAGGCGGCGGAGATACTGTTGCTGCTATCAAGAAATATGGTGTCTCGGATAAAATATCCCATGTATCAAGCGGAGGAGGAGCCTCTATGGAATTGCTTGAAGGTAGATTGCTGCCTGGTATAGAAGCACTGAATGACAAGTAGCAGATATATGTATTTATTAAATAACACCAGTAACTTTGAAAAAGAATATTGAAATAATAAATAAATTTGAAAGGACCACCTAAAATGAGAAAGCCGTTTATTGCTGGAAACTGGAAGATGAATATGACACATCTTGAAGCTATAAAGTTTTTACAGGATCTTGGATATAATTATGAAAATAGAACCGGCTGTGAGGTCGCAGTATGTCCTCCGTCTACAGCGCTCAGGAGTGTAAAAGTTATTATCGAGGATGATAATATGGATATCCGGCTTGGAGCCCAGAATATGCATTTTGAAAAAAGCGG
>CAYRTF010000143.1:0-4104 GCA_964427165.1 uncultured Actinomycetota bacterium
TTATAAATCCAAATCCCTTCTCCGGGCTAAACCATTTTACTGTTCCCTCTACTCTGTCCAATCTATGCTCCCCTTGCTAAAGTCAGTAAAAACACTTTTCTTGCTCCGCCGCGGCGGACTACCCTGCATATCTCTTTAAGCGTACTGCCTGTTGTCCATACATCATCTAATATAAGGATATTCTTGTCCCTGTAGATCAGGCAGTTTCTCAGCTTGAAGGCATCCAGTATATTGATCTTTCTGGCACCCAGATCAAGTCCGCTCTGCCTGCGGGTATCCCTTATCTTTATTATATTACCTTTAAATGGAATTTTAACTATTTTTGAAAATTTTTTTGTAAGTTTTTTTGTATGTTCCCCGGGTACAGTCTCTATATAGTCTATAGATTCGCGGATAAAATATTTTCTATAAGTCTTGTGAAGAAATCCTGCCAGCGCATTATCAAGTCCATAGATCTTACTGTATTTGAATTTCTTTATTATCCTTTTCATATTGCCTGAATAAAATGTATATGAACGGTGGCGGGTAAAATTAAGACCAGGCTCTCTGCATGAACTGCATATACCTTCCCGGGCGCCTGACGAAAGGAGCGGTGTCCCGCAATACCAGCAACACCTATTGATGTCTATCGGAAGTATCCCGCTTGAGCAATCCGGACAAAGAAACTGCCCGCAACCCCTCCCGCATACTGCGCACATGACCGGGTGGATCATACCTTTAAGAAAACTGATCATGCCTGGTTCCGGCATATTTATACTGCTATTCTTCCTCTGTGTTCTTTCTGTCAATATCTATTATTTCATCTGTCATTATTTTAACTGAAGGATGGATCTTGATCCCGTCCTTAATAATACTTCTTGAGCCTATTACCGCTTTCTCAAGGACCGAAGCCTTATCCTTTATCTCTGCAGCATATCCTATGATCGCACCGATAAGCGACGCATCTTTTCCCACATATCCGCTGCCCCACTTGATCCCGCGGTAGAGAATGGCGCGTTCATCAACGGTAGTATTATTTCCGAGGATTATCGGTCCATAAAGTTTGGCTCCCTTTTTTATTGTACAGTTATCTCCTATACATACGGGCGGTATTATGATCACATCTTCCTGTATCTTGCAATTCCTGCCCATCCATACACCATCCTTTATCGTCTTGCCCGGTATATCCACTTGCACTTTTCCTTCAAGGGAATCAAAATTACCCTGCTGGTATTCATCCAGGCTTCCCACATCATTCCAGTATCTATTGTGCTTATAGCCATAATATGGAATATCTTTTTCAAGAAGATCAGGGAAAAGGTTCTTCCCGAAATCGTAAAACTGGCCCTTTGGGGGTATATATTTAAAGATATCCGGTTCAAAGAAATAAATACCGCTATTTGCAAGATTGGACCTGGCTTCACCGCTTAAGGGCTTTTCCTGGAATCCCTTGATCCTTTTTTCATCATCAAGGATGACCACGCCGAACTGGGTGGTGTCCTCCACCTCGGTAAGTACCAATGTCGCCTTACCTTTCTTTTCTTTATGGAAGTCATAGGCATCTGACAGATCAATATCGGTCAGCGCATCACCTGAGATCACAAGAAAAGTCTGTCCCCGGAAAAAGTCCTCTACTTTCTTAACTCCACCTGCCGTTCCCAGAAGTTCTTCTTCAAAAGAATAGACTATATTTACTCCCCATTTTGAGCCATCCCTAAAATGGTTTTTAATCTCATCAGGAAAATAATGGAGATTGCAGACAATGTCGGTGAAACCATGTTTCGCCAGGAGCTTTATAATGTGCTCCATGACCGGCCTATTGACTATTGGCGCCATGGGTTTGGATATAAGATCGGTAAGCGGCCTCAGCCTGGTACCCAATCCTGCTGCCAGTACCATTGCTTTTTTACTGCTCATAGATATTCCTCCTCAAGCTGTCTGGGAGCCTGCCTTGAATACTATCAAATATCTTTTTAATGTTTTTGTCAAATGGCGGATATATTACTTGAGCTTCCGTTATTATTCCTGTAATATTGTCTGCAGGGGCCACGTCAAAAGCCGGGTTCCTGACATGCATATATTCAGGTATTACTACCTTTCCGAGTACTTCCCTTACTTCTTTCCCGTTCCGCTCTTCTATAGGTATCAGGCTTCCATCTGCCGTGTTTATATCAATAGTCGACAGAGGAGCTGCAATATAGAAGGGAATGTCATAGTTTTTAGCAAGTACCGAGAGAGAAAGGGTCCCTATCTTATTGGCGCTATCACCATTTGCGGCTATTCTATCTGCCCCGACGACTACTGCATCCACATCCCCTTTTGACATGAAGTATCCCGCCATATTATCCGTGATTATAAAGAAAGGTATTTTCTCCTGGTAAAGTTCCCATGCCGTAAGTCTTGCACCCTGCAGAAAGGGTCTTGTCTCATCCACGATCACATTTTCGATCCTCCCGCCTTTATGAAGGCTCCTTATTACAGCAAGTGCCGTCCCATAGCCCGAAGTTGCAAGGGCACCTGCATTACAGTGGGTAAGTATCCTTAGTCCTGGTCTGGCCCCTTCAAATACCTTTAGCCCATTATCGCCAAGCATATGATTGATCTTAAGGTCATCATCCTCTATCTTCTCCGCTTCCTCTACTATTCTTTCTGTGACCGCACGGATATCAAGTCCGGCCATCCCGCCTATCAATTTTTTCATCCTGTCCAGGGCCCAGAAAAGATTTACTGCTGTTGGCCTTGTCTTTGAAAGATAGTCTATGCTCTTATACAGATGTTCTATAAATACATCCTTTTTGCCTCCATCAAAACTGAGCGCTGCAATAGCAATACCATAAGCCGCGGTTACCCCTATTGCAGGGGCGCCCCTGACAACCATTTTTACAATGGCTTCTCCGATATCTTCGACACTTTTACACTCGAAGTATACTTCTTCGAACGGCAGCTTTCTCTGGTCTATAAGTTTTAGGACCGGTCTTTCCCATAATATGGCACAGACCCTGGAATCGCCAGAGTATCTGCTCAGATCCCTTCCTTCCATATTATGTTCCCATTTCCCAGGATCTCAAGTACTCTTCCTGCTCAGGGGTGAGACTGTCGATCTCAACTCCCATGCTCTCAAGTTTAAGCCTTGCTATTTCTTTGTCTATATCTTCGGGGATCACATATACTTTTTTTTCAAGTTTGGAACTGTTCTCGTAAATATATTTTGCACTCAGTGCCTGATTGGCAAAGCTCATATCCATTACACTGGCCGGATGACCCTCGGCAGCACCCAGGTTAACGAGCCTTCCTTCGGCAAGTACATATATCTTCCTTCCGTCATTCATGAGGTATTCCTCGACAAATGGCCTTACTTCCCTCTTGGACTTGCTGTTTTCCCTTAAATATCCAAGGTCTATCTCTGCGTCAAAGTGACCGGAATTTGCAACAATTGACATATCCTTGCAGTTTGCCAGTATCTCGGGCCCGATGACATTTTTATTTCCTGTTACCGAAAGGAATATATCGCCCATTTTCGCTGCCTGGACATTAGTCATGACTTCAAATCCATCTAGCTTTGCCTCTATTGCCTTTAAGGGATCTACCTCAAGGACTATTACGGAAGCTCCCATGCCGCTGGCCCTCATAGCGACTCCTCTTCCGCACCAGCCATACCCTATTACAACAAATCTCTTGCCGGAAAGAAGAATATTTGTGGCCCTTAAGATACCGTCCATTGTGCTCTGGCCCGTACCATAGCGGTTATCAAAGAAATGCTTTGTTTTTGCATCATTTACGGCCACTATGGGATACTCCAGCACTTTTTTCTGCTCCATGCTCTTGAGCCTTATTACTCCCGTTGTCGTCTCTTCTGTTCCGCCGTAGACTCCTTCTATAAGGTCCTTTCTCTTGCTGTGTATGATAGATATCACATCAGCTCCATCATCCATTGTTATCTGCGGCCCGTTCTTTAAGGCACTGTCTATATGTGAATAATAGGTATCGTTATCCTCGCCTTTTATGGCGAATACGCTTATTCCGTAATCCTTTACAAGGGATGCTGCGACATCATCCTGAGTCGAAAGAGGATTTGATGCACATAGTGCCGCATCGGCCCCACCTTCTTTGAGCGTTATCATACGA
>CAYRTF010000143.1:4114-4507 GCA_964427165.1 uncultured Actinomycetota bacterium
ATCATAAGATTTGCTGTCTCGGATGTCACATGCAGGCATGAACATATATTTACACCTTTAAGAGGCTTGTTTGCAGAGAAATCTTTCCTTATGCCCCTGAGTACCGGCATTTCCCTTTCGGCCCACTCGATTTTGTTCTTGCCCTGCTGTGCGAGTCCGGTATCCTTTACATCATAATCCATTTTTTATGCCTTTCCTTACTTAAGATCTATTATTTTTATATTAATTTGGCGCTATTTCCAATTAATTAGACTCCAAACCTTCCTTTTTTGTTTGTATTATTTTAAACCCAAAAAAGATAGCAGCAGTCTTAATTAACTTTAGTCAAGTTTTGCAAGCTCTGCCTTTAGCGACTCGATCTTTATGACAGGCGTAGGATCGACTCCTGCAAGG
>CAYRTF010000144.1:0-1736 GCA_964427165.1 uncultured Actinomycetota bacterium
GTATATATTTCAGTAGTCGAGATGCTGCTGTGGCCGAGCAGTTTCTGGACAGTTCTGAGGTCCGCACCTCTCTGAAGAAGATGTGTGGCAAAACTATGCCTGAATATATGGGGGTAAATGTTTTTTTCTATTCCTGCCCTATCAGCATATTTTTTTAATATTTTCCAGAAACCCTGCCTGGAAAGCTTGCCACCTCTCATGTTTAGAAACAAAAAATCAGTCTTTTTCTCATTTTCTATCTTACCTCTTGCAGAATTAATATATTTATTAAGGAATAAAAGCGCCGTATCACCTAATGGAACTATTCTTTCCTTGTCACCCTTGCCGATAAATCTTAAAAGTTTTTGATCAAAATCTATACTGCTTATGCTTAGACCTGTTATCTCGCTTACCCTCAATCCGCAACCATATAATATTTCAAACATTGCCCTGTCCCTGAGATCGGATGGAGTACTTCCTGGAATAGAATCAAGGAACTTAAGCACCTCCCCTATATCTAATATTTCTAGTATTTTTTTTGAAGATCTTGGATTTTTGACCACTGACCATGGGTTATTCTTTATGCTCTGCTGCCTTATGAGGAATTTATAAAATCCTCTCAGGGCTGATAATATCCTTGAGACAGAAATATCAGAATTATCATTATAAAGATATTTTAAAAAATCAAGTATTTGCAGTTTCGAGATATTTAAAAATGATATTTTAGGATTTAACAATAAATATTGCCTGAATTTTTTAAAGTCTCGCCTGTAGGAGGAGATGCTGTTAGGCATAAGTAATTTTTCAAAACGCAGGTATTCAAAATATTGGTCCAATTGTGTCTCGAATATTTCTTTATCCCTGAATACATCCCGGCTTTTTTTATTTAAATTGCCGGATTCTATGGACCCATCCTGAAAGCTGCTATTTTTTGCCCTCTTCTCCAAGTTTTCCATTTATAAAATCCTTTGCCATAAGGACCCCTATTATAGTTTTAGAATCTCTGATTTTTCCGTCCTTGATCCAGTTCAGAGCTTCGCTGACCGCAGGCGCTACTATTTCAAGAAATTCGTCCTCGTCAAGATTATTGCCTGTCCTTCTAAATCCAATGGCCATATAAAGGTGAAGGACTTCATTGCAGAATCCGGGAGTCGTGTAAAAAGTTGAGAGATGGATCAATTTGCCATCTACTGCTCCCACCTCTTCTTCCAGTTCTCTCTGGGCGCATCTGAATGGGCTCTCACCCTTATCAAGTTTGCCTGCCGGTATCTCAATAGTTATATCTTCAACCGGATACCTGTATTGCCTTACAAGTATTATTTTATTATCATCTGTGACCGGGACTATTCCCACTGCACCTGGATGTGTTATCTTTTCTCTTGTAGCAGTTTTACCATTTGGGAGTTTAACAGTGTCATGATACAGTCCCAGGATCTGACCGCTAAAAACTTTTTTCGAATCAATTTTTTCCTCAAATAATCTCTCATTCAAAATTATTCCTTCCGGTTCATATAGAAATGCTTATCTCAAGTATTAATTGAGCCAGTTTTTCAAGCTGGCTTGCCTTAACATATTCAGAATTTGTATGTACGTTCTCCATGCCTGAGCTTAAGTTAACAGCTCTTTTTCCTTTGGAATTAAAAACATTTATATCGCTACCGCCACCTGATGACCCTATTACTGGATCAATGCCGATATTTTTTATGGCATTTAAAGCAATTTTTAAAGGGATCTCATCAGGTCCTATATTGAATCCA
>CAYRTF010000144.1:1746-3575 GCA_964427165.1 uncultured Actinomycetota bacterium
ACCAATATTTGCAGTAGTCTCATGGTCAAGGCGGCCGAAACGGATATCTGAAATAGCAATAGCCGCTGCCTTTATCGAATTTAGTCCCTTTTCTGGTTCGATTCCAGCATGTGCGGCTTTACCGGTAAATTCTGCATCTATGGAATTTTGATAAGGTGCCTGATTATAGATCGTACCTATATCACCATGTGAATCAAAAACAAAACCGTATTCTGCACCCACCTTATCCATATCTACATATTTTGCTCCGACAACTCCGATCTCCTCTGATACAGTAAAGATTATATAAATATCTCCAGTCTTGATATTGTTCTCTGTAATATATCCAAGCACTTCTATTATGGCTGCAACCGCGACCTTGTCGTCGCCTCCCAGGATGCATTTACTGTTTTTGTTTCTTATAATACCGTCATCCATATATGGTATTACTTCACCATTGAGTGCTACCGTATCAAGATGAGCACCCATAAATATTGGCATAATATCAGGATCATCCCCTTTTAAAAGAGCTGTTAGATTGCCGCTATTGGAACCGTATTTTTTTCCAGAATCATCTACCTCTACCTCAAGGCCAAAACCGGATAATATTTTTCTTACATGCTCTACAATTTCTCTTTCATCACCGGATGGACTTTTGATCCTGACAAGCCTGAAAAAAGTATCGATCAATCTTTTTCTAATAATACTATTCTTATTCAAACCGCCGTCCTTTTTTGAAAAAATTTATGAATATTCAAGAAAAATATACCTGTAGATAGAAATATAAAAGAAAGAACAATGGAACTTATCACAAGTCTTATAAAATATTGATAGAAAAAATTAAAGGGGAAAAGTGTTATCAACAAAGAATCTGAATCAAATATAAAATTACCCTGGGGGAAAAACAGAAGGTGAAAATTATTAAACAAATGAGAGAAATTTATACTCAGGATATATAATATTATAAATATAAATAATACTGCCGAAGACGATACCACAAACACCAATCCGGTACCTCTGAACCTTCTGATAAGTTTTCTTTCCAGAAGAGGGCCCAGTGCTAATAATATTATCAGGATAATAAGGCTCCCATAGAATAACACTAAAATTTTGAAAATAAGATTTCTCACATCTATCATATGGCTTACCTCATTTTCGGTAAAGGAAGCAACTGAGTCCCGGGATACATCAGCATATCTTATTTGTCCGTCCAGTTCACCGCGGTATTTAAAGAAACTGAAGATTTCTTTAGTAATACCAAAAACATCATCTTTATCAAACTTCTCATAAATCCCATTTCGATCATACAGCCGGTCATAGAAATCAATATTAAAGAGGTGTATGGCAAGCGGAGCAAAAAAAAGTACAATAATTAAAAGAACAGTTTCAATTGCAGTAATGATTTTTAAATATAGTTTTATTTTTTCCCGCCTTAAGTTTATTTTTTCCTGTCCGATGAATACTTGAGAGCTGCACCAATAAAATCTTTAAAAAGGGGATGCGGCTTGTCGGGTCTTGATTTGAATTCCGGATGAAATTGTACTGCAAGAAACCAGGGATGGTCTTTTATCTCAATTATTTCAGCAAGGTCCTTATCAGGGTTAACACCGGTTATGGCCATACCGGCCTCTTCGAGCATGGGACGATATTTATTATTTAATTCAAACCTGTGTCTGTGTCTTTCCCTTATATTTTCCCTGCCATACGCCTTATAGGCATTGGATCCTTTTTTAAGCTTGCATTTATAACTTCCAAGACGCATTGTGCCGCCCTTTTCTTTTACAGATTTTTGTTCGATCATCAGGTCGATCACCGGGTTTTTAGTATCAGGATCAAATTCGGAACTATTT
>CAYRTF010000144.1:3585-4430 GCA_964427165.1 uncultured Actinomycetota bacterium
TTGCATCTTCCAAACCGAGGACGTTTTTAGAAAACTCAATAACAGAACATTGGAGGCCAAGACATATCCCAAAAAATGGAATTCCTTCTTTTCTGGCGCACTTTATAGCTTCTATCTTTCCGGCGATACCCCTGTTGCCAAAGCCATAAGGGATAAGTATGCCGTCTATTTCGGATAATTGCTTATCTTCAATACAATCCTTACCCACTGACTCAGAATTTATCAGTACGATCTCAACATTTTTACCATGATGGTATCCTCCATGATTAAGGGACTCAACAATACTTATGTACGCATCTTTCAGGTCTGTGTATTTTCCAACAATACCGATTTTTACAGAACCTTTTAAATTATGTATCTTATCGACTAATTTTTTCCAGCTGGAAAGATCGGATTTCCCCGGTTTTAAGCCAAGCTTTTCCAGAACCCTGAGATCAAGATTTTCTTTTTGCAGCATTATGGGGATCTCGTATAGATGACCAGCATCAATGGCCTCTATAGTGTCCTCCTTGTCTATATCACAAAAAAGGCTTATCTTGTCTTTTAAGCCGTTTTCAAGCTTCCTGTCACATCTGCAAATAATGATATCAGGCTGTATGCCGATACTTCGGAGTTCCTTTACACTATGCTGTGTAGGTTTTGATTTTAGTTCTTCAGATGTTTTAAGGTACGGTATATATGTTACATGTATGTAGAGAACATTTTCCTTCCCGACATCCTTTTTAAACTGTCTTATCGCTTCCAGGAATGGCAGGCTTTCTATATCTCCTACTGTTCCACCTACTTCAGTTATCACGAAGTCGGTCTTTCTTCTTTCCAGTGTTTTTCTTATTGAACCTTTTATT